>JBKEBB010000198.1:0-15507 GCA_047972845.1 Bacteroidales bacterium | reverse complement strand
ATCGCTGTTTCAGTGATGGGTATCGTGGTTTCTCTGCTCGATCTGATTTCTTGATCTTTAAACTCCTTATCGCTCTGTTTTTTCTCCTATTACGCCCCATCTCTCCTTTTGATTTCCCGTTGTCTAGTTTCTGTGATATTCGATTGTTCAATTTGTTTTTCGGCATAAGAGCTCTTAACCGATTCGTTTTGTCCGATTCTCAAAAACGAGTATTTCTTTTCGTTCTGCCCTGTACAGGAGGGAAGGCTGCGGTTGTACACCATACACCGATGCCGTGTACACCGCAAGATGGATGTCGCCCCACTTTTGAAATAAACTAACCACTCCTGCATTCTAATTCGACACCCAAAAATCGGAAGGATGATCGGATGTTTTATGCCGTATGTCGGATAGGAGGGCTGTGTCGGATAAAATGGTTACTTTTGCATTCATATTGATTCCGATTGAACGAATCTAGTCCGTGTAGGTCGGAGGTGCTCTTTCCTAAAATAGTTGGACTGCATATTTAATAAAATAATATGACCGATTTTTTTCGATATCTCTGGCGTAGTTGTTTTGCCCGAAACGGGCATGGAATCCATTCCCCGTTCGCATTTGATTTGGTTCAACATGTCATTGAGGAGTACAATTACTATTACTTTTACGATTTGTTGGATGAGAAGAGGCAGACGGATCTCTCTTTTCGTTGCATGAAGCAGCGGGAGTTGCGTTTACTCTATCGATTGGCTCTGAAGTTTTTTCCCGAAAAGAGTGTAGTAATTTCAGATTATTCGACAGCTCCGAAGTTTGTTATCCAATCGGCAGTAGGGGATCGAACGGTTGAAACATTGTCAGCCACCGATCCGATTCAAAAGAGAATTTCTTCCATTTCTCTCCTATACATTGACCATTGTGAAGACCCCAATGCACCTGTTTTACTCTTTAATCAATTTAGAAATGATCTTTTACCCGATTCGGTTGTTATAATTAGGGGAATAAATCGGACAAACCGTTCGCGCCACGTGTGGCGAATGTTAAGTAGAACGGAAGCAAGAATGAGTATGGATTTGTACGATTGTGGACTGATGTTTTTTCGTTCTACCCTTACCAGAGCCCATTTCAAGGTACACTATCGAGCTTGAATAGTATGAACAACAACAAGAAGAAATCAAAGAAAATATGAAATCACTTATTTATACCCGCACCGGAGATGCCGGAACCACCGGATTGGTTGGGGGCGCACGTGTGAAGAAAGACGACATCCGTTTGGAAGCGTATGGAACCATTGATGAGTTAAACTCCTATATTGGTAAACTGATTGTGGAGATGGGCACTGACGAACAGATTGAGACGTTGACAAGAGTGCAACACAAACTCTTCTCCGTTGGTGGATACTTGGCTACCGATCAATCGCAAACAGAATTAAAGGTCGAATGTAGGGTAGAAGGTCGTGATATCGAACGTCTCGAGAATCAAATTGATATAATGGACTCAACATTACCACGCCTTAAAGCGTTTATTTTGCCGGGGGGATCACAAGCAGCCGCCACAGCCCATATTTGTCGCACTGTCTGTAGAAGAGCCGAACGACGAATCTTATCGCTGAATGCGCATGTTGAGATCGACCCGTTGCTGTTGTGTTTTGTCAATCGATTGTCTGATTATCTGTATGTTCTTGCTCGTAAACTTTGTGTGAAAGACAGAGGAAATGAAATAATTTGGGAAAAACATTTTGATGATTAAGAAAAAAAACTACTTTTGTGCGATACATACAGTGGAAGACTTATTTAAAACCCTAAAATTCAGTTAGTTAATATGTATTGGACATTAGAACTTGCCTCAAAGCTTGAAGATGCTCCTTGGCCTGCTACCAAGGATGAATTAATCGATTACGCGATGCGTTCAGGTGCCCCTTTGGAAGTAATTGAAAATCTGCAGGAAATGGAAGATGAGGGAGAGATATACGAGTGTATCGAAGATATCTGGCCTGATTATCCAAGTAAGGAGGACTTCTTCTTCAATGAGGAAGAGTATTAGATTCTCGAGAATCAGTTGAAACATTAAATACCAGCGCGATAAACAATTATTTTTGTTTGTCGCGCTGGTGTTATATGGTCTAAGATGGTGCGGTTTGTTTGTCTAAAATGCGATTTTTGACGATGAAAATGGAGTGTGTTTGTCTAAAAGTCGCTGTCTTTGCATAACTTCGTAGATAACAACAAATATGCAATACAATAGTAAGATCTAAGAGATTATATCCGCTTGGTAAGTACCGCCTTCACACTCCGAAAGATGCGGATAAGGACACGCTGAATAGGTATGGCTGTATAGATGTAAATACGTTCTTTGACATTATTGGACGAAAACGCGATTACAAGTTCGAAGCGGCATGGTATCCAGTATTTCTCTTACCTGCTTTGTGATAACCATAGTCGATACGTTTCGTTTCAGTACAAAGGGACTAAAAATCTTGTTTTTGCGTCAAAAACCTGACATTTTTATAGTATACCCATAGAAGCCAGCCGATTTTCCAGCCGGATCAAGCGCGACAGCAGACCTTTGCGTCTGATAAAACCAAGCCGGTGGCAGCAGGGAATGAAATCCGGGAAATAAGGAATGAGGAATATCCTAATCGAAAATAGTGTCACTGGGTGACGGTTCTTTGATTATATAGGCGAAGCCGAGAAAAGGCCGTTGTTTTGCGCTTTGTATTGTATAAATGTGTATATTTGCACGAATCATGTTGCTAAAATGTGATTCGCGGACAAAAGTGCTAATATGATATGGAGATTAAAAGAGATATAGTGGTTGCTTTGCTCGAATGGAAGCAGCGACCTGAGCGTAAACCGCTCATCATTCAGGGAGCACGTCAGATTGGAAAAACGTGGATCATGCGAAAGTTCGGAGAGGAGTATTTCGACTACGTTGCCTATTTTAACTTCGATGCATCGGAGGAATTGTGCCGAGAGTTCGAGAATACGAAAAGTCCCGAACGGTTAATTAATATTCTCCGGCTCTATACGGAATATCCTATCGAACCGGAACGGACATTGATTA
The DNA here is from genome assembly GCA_047972845.1 of Bacteroidales bacterium. Lineage (GTDB taxonomy): Bacteria > Bacteroidota > Bacteroidia > Bacteroidales > JBKEBB01 > JBKEBB01. Next base: position 12,471 of record JBKEBB010000198.1, on the reverse strand, counting down.
TTTTCGATGAGATTCAGCAGAGTAACAAGGCTCTGAACAGTTTGAAATATTTCTGCGAAGAAGCTCCCGAATATCATATCCTTGCGGCAGGATCTCTATTAGGAGTGTCTCTCTCGCAAGGAGATTCGTTTCCGGTCGGCAAAGTAGAATTTTTGCGAATGTACCCAGTTACGTTCCGGGAATTTCTGCGTGCCGATACGCTGCAAATGTACGAATATCTGGAGAATCTAACGGAGATTGCTCCGTTGCCCGAGATTGTCATGGGGCGTGTCGGGGAGGCATATCGTCGCTATCAGGTTTGCGGAGGAATGCCTGCTGCAGTTACTGCCATGCTTGAAAAGCGAGGTATACAAGAGATTGAAGATATTCAGAAATCGATTCTGATGGCCTACTCACTAGACTTTGCTAAGCATGCTCCAGGAAAGGATATTCCGCGTATTGCTGCTATTTGGAACTCTATACCGTCTCAGTTGGCAAAGGAAAATCGAAAGTTTGTCTATAAACTTGTCAAAACGGGAGCGCGGGCACGAGAATATGAGGATGGGCTATTGTGGCTAGAGCACGCAGGAATGATATATCGTATCTTCTGTTCTTCCAAACCCGGTTTGCCGTTGAGCGCATACGATGACCTTTCGGCATTTAAAATCTATTTGTGTGACGGGGGCTTACTTCGTGTCATGGCACAACTTCCGGCTGATGTACTTTGGACAGAAAATCCGCTTTATACTGAATTCAAAGGCGCAATGGCAGAAAATATGGTGTTGCAATCTCTCGTAGCGCATTTCGATGTGATGCCGAGATATTGGACATCCGAAGCTACCGCTGAGGTGGATTTACTGTTACAAAACAATACATCGCTACTTCCTGTAGAGGTTAAATCCGGCACTCGTTTGAGTGGTAGAAGTCTTGGAATATACATTGATCGTTTCGCTGTAGAATTGGCTTTGCGCTTTTCCATGAATAACCTGAAACGAGATGGTGCGATTCTTAATCTCCCCATATTCCTTGCGGATTGGACTGAGAAATTGTTAAAGATATAAGTGCTTTATGGGAGAAACGTCGGCTTCTCGGGAAACAATAGAGTTATTGATAAATAACTCAAAACAAACCATACAGAATTACGAACGGCTACTCCAAGATGTAGAAAGAACAAAAGCTATCTTTAGTATTATTGAGGGAATAGGCACTATGCGTTGAAACAATAGTTAACCAAATAGTAAGCTGATTCGAATAAAGTAAATGTGTTAGTAAATAACCATATCACTTGAGAGGGTAAGTTTTTGAAGAGATAATAATTTGTTTGTCTGAAAATTATTATCTTCGCCTCTGATAGCGTGGTTTATTTGTCTAAATGACAGAAATAAAATACAATTTATTGATATACAAGCGCTATGGCTTCTCCAAAGAGGAAGAGTATTAGAGAGGTTTTGTGTGATTTAAAAAGAAGGACGGTGCCCATCCGTCCTTTTTTTATATCCCTTTCAAAGGGAAATATCAACCATTTGAAGAGTCCAATCTCGATTTCATTCCTACCTATTCATCCTTTTTGTTTGCAATTATTCTGCCATGTATATTGTTGACTTTTTATTATAACTTTGTTGTCGTTATGAAACAGTTAATTCAACGCATGTCCGATGCTCTTTATGAGTCGGTTCGGACTCATTATCGGTATCTTCACGCCCACCCGGAATTGTCGTTTAACGAGGTGAAAACGGCCAAATATGTGTGTGATGTGTTAGATCGGCTTGATGTGCCCTACCGGAAAGAGATTGGAGGAAACGGAGTAGTGGCGAGATTGGCGTGTAGTAATCCAACACGGAAAACGATTGCCTTACGAGCCGATATGGACGCTCTTCCCATTCAGGAAGAGACAGGACTACCGTACGCATCGGTTCATCCGAGAGTAATGCATGCTTGCGGACATGATGCTCATACATCGGTGCTGTTGGGTGTGGTGGAGATGTTTGTGGGACTGTCCACCCATTTGGAAGGTACCTATCTGTTTATTTTTCAACCGGGTGAGGAGAAACATCCGGGTGGAGCACGATTGATGATCAACGATCATTTGTTTGATGAATTGACTCCCGACTGTGTGATTGCCCAGCATGTGTATGTGGACATTCCATGCGGACATGTAGCTGTGGGTAGCGGAACAGTGATGGCTTCCGCTGACGAAATACACCTTACCGTAAGAGGAAAAGGAGGTCATGGCGCGTTGCCCCATTTGTTGAACGATACGGTGCTGGCAGCGTCGCAAATCGTAGTGTCGATTCAACAGGTGGTAAGCAGATTGAGCAATCCATTCAACCCGATGGTTGTTACCTTTGGAAAGATAATAGCCGATGGAGCTACCAATATTATTCCTGACCAGGTGTTATTATCTGGAACCATGCGTTGTATGGATTCACAGGAACGCGTTGAGCTACGAGAGCGAATCAAAGCAATTATTCTGCATACCGCCCAAGCATATGGATGCGAGGTGGATATATCAATGCCTGAAGGATATCCCCCGACGGTAAACAACCATACCCTCGCTGCGGAGGCAAAGATGATATTGTCTGATCTGCTAGGTGCGGAGGCGGTTCATCCGCTTGTGCCCCGTATGACCGCTGAGGATTTTGGTTTTTTCACCCAACGATATCCCTCCCTGTTTTACCGTTTTGGAATTATAGGAGAATCGAACAAAGAGACCACCGGTCTTCATACCTCTCACTTCAGAATTGATGAAGAGGGGCTGCGAACGGGACTTGCCGGAATGGCCTATCTGGCGGCAACAATCGAATGCGAAGGAAGAGTCTGATGTCATTGGTCTCGGAAAAGATACAGAGTAATCAATGGAAAATGACGAAGAAATGAGAGAGATTAGAATACCCGGATTGAATGGACTTGATGCTTTGTCCATAAAGCATGCTTCCGAGTGGATAAAGCAGAATGGAGCAAAAGCGGCAATCGAGACATTGAATTGGGAGGCATTTCCCGGAAAACCTATCTGTGTGGCCAATTGCGCCTATAGCGCGACAGCACTTTATATCCTTTTTGAGGTGGAGGGAGATGACTTACGAGCGAATCACGAGAACGATAATTCACCGACGCACGAAGATAGCTGTGTGGAGTTTTTTGTGAAGGAACCGATGTCTGAGTCGTACTTCAATTTTGAATTCAACTGTATAGGAACATGCTTTGCGTCCGAACGCCTTTCGCGAACCAGTTTCTCATTACTCAGTCCGCGGAAGATGAAACGAATCAAACGAATGAGTTCGTTGGGCAATCGGAAGTTTAAGGCTTTAGAGGGAGAATACAATTGGTGGGTGATGGTGGCGATCCCATTTGATCTGATAAACTTGAATGGAACAAATTTGCCTGAATATGTGATGGGGAACTTTTATAAGTGTGGTGATTTAACGCCGCATCCGCATTACCTGACATGGAATCCGATCGATACGCCTCAGCCTGACTACCACCGACCGGAGTTTTTTGGAAAGATTGTATTTGGAGAAAAAATAAACGAATATTGAAATTCTTTTCTACCTTCGTTCTGATTTCTGAATTTTGATCAGAATCACATATCGCCTTACTAATAAATAATGAAAAATAAGTTATGAGAAAGATCTATCTGCTTGTCGTATTATTCGCGTTGTTTTGTTCGTGTGGGGGACAGAATAAGCCGTTCTTTTTTATTCAAATATCCGATCCTCAATTTGGGATGATTGAGAGCAACAAGGGGTTTTCGAATGAAACAGACTTGGTGGAACGTTCTATCGCGGCCATCAATCGGTTGAAACCCGATTTTGTAGTTGTTACGGGGGATATGGTGAATGCCCCCAACAGTGTAGAGCAATTGAAGGAGTGGAAAAGACTCTCTGCTACGATCGATCCGGCTATCAAGGTGTTTGCGGTGCCTGGAAATCACGATGTGGGAAACGACGCAACACCCGAGATGGTGGAGAAGTATAAATCGGAATATGGGTATGATCGCTTCTCATTTTCTCACAAAGGAGTCTGTTTTATAGGATATAACTCATCTATCCTAAAAGCCGATCGGAAGGAGGCGGAAGAAGAGCAATTCGAGTGGTTGCAAAAGGAGTTTCAGAACTGTGTGAAGGGACAACGGAAAGTGTTGTTTGCTCACCATCCTTTGTATCTTCAGAATCCCGATGAGGAAGATAAGTATGAGAATATTTCAATAGATAAGCGTAAGAAATACCTTCAATTGTTTGATAAATACAATGTAAGAACCCTATTTACAGGACATCTTCATAAGAACAGTAAGGTGAATGGAGGAATGTTGACTACCCATATCTTAACGGGATTGTGTCGTTCGTTTGAAGGAAATCCCGGATTTAATGTGGTGAAAGTATATTCCGATCGTATAGAGACGGAATTTTATGATGTTAAAACAGCCCCTGCTAAGATCAAATTGTAGTGGGATGCTCTTTTCGATTTTTGAATTTGATTTATTCCCCATGGTAGGGAGATAACAATAAATAGAAACAATATGGCAGTTCAATTTTTTAATGAGATAGTTCCGATGCCTGCTTTCGACAAATCAAAAGTGAAGCAGTTTATAACTCTTCTTGCCGACAAATATGGCAAAAAGGTGGGGGATGTGAATTATAACTTTTGTTCGGATGAACGGATACTGGAGGTAAACAAACAGTACCTTCAACACGATTATTATACCGATATTATCACCTTTGATTATTCTGAGGGGAATCGTATCGCAGGAGATATATTCGTCAGTGTGGAGACTGTAAAATCAAATGCCGACGAGTATGGAATCTCCTTTGTTGAGGAGCTTCACCGTATTTTATTTCATGGAGTGTTGCATCTCTGTGGAGTGAACGATCAAACATCGGAAGAGCGTCAGCATATGATTGAATGTGAAAATAGTGCGCTCAAGGATTTTGCAGCGATGTAGAGATTAGTCAAGCATGCATAATAAAAACAGGGGACTTCATTATCGTTGAAGTCCCCTGTTTTATTATATAATCCTATCCGTTTTAACCAAGGAAAGAGATCAATACTCCCGCGGCTACAGCCGAACCAATCACCCCAGCGATATTGCTTGACATGCAATATTGGAGTACGTGGTTTTTGGGATCGTATTTGGTAGCTATATCATTTGCCACGCGTGCAGCCATCGGAACGGCACTCAATCCGGTCGCGCCAATCAGAGGATTGATCTTCTTTTTGCTGAATAGATTAAATATCTTCACAAAAAGAATTCCACCGAAAATAGACAAGGCAAAAGCAAGAAATCCACCTACAATAATCCCAATTGTTTTAAGATTTAAGAAGGCTTCAACGGTCATAGTCGCGCCTACTGATAGACCTAAAAAGATTGTCGCCGTATTGAGGATTGAGTTGGAAGCGGCATCTGAAAGACGGAGTGTGTTTGTTCCGATCTCTTTTACCAGATTACCAAACATCAACATTCCGATCAGTGGAACTGATGAGGGAACCAAAACCGCCACAATACATGTAACCGCAATTGGGAATACGATTTTGAGGGCCTGAAGATTTTTGATCTCAGTGGTTGATGGATATTTCTTCTCCTGCTCTTTCATGTTAATGAGGAGTTCTTTTTTTGAGCAGGTCAGTTTAACCACCAACGGAATAATAACTGGAACCAATGCCATATAGGAATAAGCAGCGATAGCAATTGGTCCCAATAGGTGTGGGGCCAATTTAATGGTTGTAAAGATAGCGGTAGGGCCGTCAGCGCCTCCGATGATACCGAGAGAGGCAGCCTCTTTTAATGTGAAACCCATCAGAACAGCAGCTATCAGTACGGAAAAAATACCTAACTGAGCGGCAGCTCCAAAGATGGCCAACCTTAAGTTCCGAAGTAGAGGACCAAAATCGGTTAACGCACCTACACCCATGAAGATGATAGGAGGTAGAAATCCGGTTTTGATAAGCATATAGTAAACGAAGTTCATGATTCCCAGTTCGTGGGCAATGTCATGAAGAGGCATCAGCCATATGTTCTTCGTTACTCCATTTATTACAATTTCCCCTGTTTCGGAGGCTTGGATGATTCCCATTCCGCCACCGGGGAAGTTAGCAATCAGTACACCAAAGGCAATTGGTACAAGCAGCAGTGGCTCGTATTGCTTTTTGATCCCCAAATAGAGGAGAACAAAGGCGATGGCATACATGATAAGAAACTGCGGCTCAGCAATGATATTGCTGAGTGCAGTCATTTCATATAGATTTTCAAATATCTCCATTATCCAATTACCATTAAAACATCATCTTCCGATACCGAGTCGCCATTTGAAAAATTGATGGCAGTCACTTTACCGTCAAATTCGCTTTGTATGGCATTGTACGTTTTCATTGCTTCAACGTAGCAAACTACTTGTCCTTTCTTTACAATATCGCCCACCTTAACCGCTGTTTCGGTTGCATTCTTAGTCAAGAAAAATTTTCCTTCAAGAGGAGATTCAAGTTTATTGCTGCCGGTAGATTGAACAGGAGCAGCAGGAGCGACAGATGTTGGAGCAACAAATTCAACGGCTTCAGCCACCGCATCGCTGGTTGATATGGATACCTTGAAAAGTTCTCCGTTAACAGTTACATTGACAGTTTGTGGTTTCACCACGCATGGAACGTCAGAAGCTTTAGTCTGATTTTTCTCTTCAAGCAATTTAGCGGTCTCTTCCTCAAAATCGATTTTGGCTTTTCCCGACTTGTATGCTTCGTATTGAGCAGGGTGCATAGCGAATTCGAACAACTCTTCTTCGTCTTGACCAACATCCCAACCGCGCTCTTTCATCATGGCACGATATTTGGGTAATACATCCGGATAGTTGGATTGAGGATCTCCTTCGAAGAACTCACGGCCTTCCGCTTTTGCCTTGGCGATAAGGATCGGATCAATCGGACCGGGAACTTTTCCGGCTTTACCGAGGATCATATCCCAAATGTCGTCAGCAATCATACTGAAACGCTCTTTCCCTTTTTCCATCTGCATCACGTTCATCATAGCCAAGTTTTTTACGTATTGGCTAAATGGTGTTACCAATGGGGGATAACCAACGCGTGGCCATACATATGCCACCTCGTCGAATAGTTTGATAAGCAGTTGATCTTGATTGAGCTTGTGACGTCCTGCTTTTTCGTTGTTTTTGTTGATACTTTCGAGGTTCTTAGCCAAGTCACTCATCAAGCTACCCATCATACCACCAGGAAGACCTGGGCCGATAAGCAATGAGTTGTTGAGGCGATTCTTTTCGCTCATGTGCAGACCAAGGAAGTCATCCATGAATTCTTGAATCATTGAACGAACTTTCATATATGCTGCCATATTTACGGGAGCTACTTTATAGCCTGCGTCTTTAAGCATCTCAACAACGGTAAGAACATCTACGTGTCCAGTACCCCATGAAAGAGGTTCCATACCTACATCGATGATATCGCAACCCGCTTTACATACCTCGAGGATTGAGGCGGCTGCAAAACCGGGTCCTGCATGACTGTGGTATTGAATGGTGATATCCGGATTGATTTTTTTGATGTTTTCAACTATCTTACCCAATGAAACGGGACGACCGATACCAGCCATGTCCTTTAGGCAAATCTCGTCAGCACCTGCTTCGATCAAGGTTTTTGCCATGTTGGTGTAGTACTCCACAGTGTGAAGAGGGGAGTGGGTAATAGAAAGGGCGGCTTGAGAAATCATGCCTGCCTCTTTGGCATATTTGATTGAAGGGATGATGTTGCGAACATCATTCAATCCGCAGAATGTACGTGTGATGTTTGTTCCCTGTGCCTTTTTAACTTTATAGAATAGACGACGAACATCAGCGGGCACAGGACTCATGCGCAGACCGTTCAATGCGCGGTCGAGCATGTGGGTTTGAATACCTACTTGGTTGAACAGTTTGGTCCACTCTCGAACCGCCACGTTTGGGTTTTCACCAAACAGAAGATTAACCTGTTCGAATCCTCCACCGTTGGTTTCAACACGGGCAAAACAACCCATTTCGATAATATGAGGTGCAATACGCTTCAACTGATCTGCCATCGGAACGTATTTGCCGGCCGACTGCCACATGTCTCTGAACAAGAGACTTAATTTTATTTCTCTCTGCATAATGAAGTGTTTATTGTTTTTCGATTTTTAATATTGATACTTTCTTTTCGGTTGCGAGATTCAGCGCAACAGTGATTGCCGCAATCTTTTGAGCAGATACAGCTCCTTTAGTTCCAATTCCACTAACCTGAGGTGATATTGCCGATTTTGTTGCTTCTGATTTTACTTCCGGAGAGAATTTGTTGACCGCAAGAATGAGAAGGCGGCTCATGTAGATAACAAACAATAGAATTACAAAAACGGTGGACATTCCTACAGTCAACAGTAGGAAGGCTTCATTGATATTATTCATAATAATGATGTGGTTTTAGGGGCGGGAGAAACAATTCTACGCCATTTTAACGAATGCAAAGATAAAAAACAATACTATTTCTACAAATTCTGATATAAAAATTTTTCATAAATCGACCATTAAACTTCAGGTTTGAAAATTATAATGCCAGAAAAGTATCAATTTGTAATTAATATTCAAATGCTACGTTGTCAATCCATAGTTCGTTACCAAGAGCTCCAATAAAAGCTCCTTGGCTGCCTGTAGAAATATAAACAATGATATGAGTGACCGGAGTTTCATCATTTCCCCATCCAGTTTCTGTTATTTCTACATTTTTACCTCTGGTGTTTTTTGCATAGAGGTGGGAGCCTAATTTAATTTGTGGATGAAGGGATGATTCATTCGGAATTTTCCCGTAGTGGATTGGGATTTGATGGTTGTTGACCCACTCTTTGGAGGAGTGATTGATGAATTCGTAGCCGGTTCCTACTCTTAATGCGGAAATTGATCCGTCAGGTTGTTGGGTTCTGTTTTGCAGCAGGATGAAAATCATTGCAGGATCTTCTCCGGTGGATTCGGAATACGAATATCCGGTACTGCGAACAATGATGCCTGTATTTGGTATTGTTGATTTATAGTCCAACAGTAGAGCTTTGGGTCTTTTGGAGAAGGGAATCCCGAGATTGATTTTTGAATAGGGATTATTTACACCTCGAACCGGTTCGATGGTCTCTCCCAGAAAGAGAGTGCCGGAGACAAGTACTCTGATATTTACAATTCCTAATGCTTTGCACGAATCGAATGCCGAAACAAGATGGGCACAACGATTGAGAGGACCCCGATCCGCAGGAGAGACGGTTCCACTGGTTTTTACAATTCCGGCAACTATGGCCAACGCATTGGAAGTTCCCCATGGAGACTCGGATGGGAGGTATGGCTTTGTTCCAACGACAACGCTGTTGGGAGATATTGCATAGATTGTTTTTGTCTTTCCTCCCAAAAGAACTGATTCCTTGATGTGGCGCACCATCCATTGTTCGAAATCACCGAAAGGAATCGGTTCTACAACCTGCGAAAGCAGAAGAGGAGAGGAGGCGGTAAATAGAAGAGTGGAAAGAATCGACAGTTTGATCTTTGCTCTATTGAAATTCATGGCCAATCAATTTATGGTTTGACGGTATAGGTTGTTCGAAGCCTGAACGTTCAATCTATAGTGTGGTATGGAGAATGTAAATGTAGTAATAAAAGGTGGATGATTAAAAGATGAAATCAAAAAGGAATCCGTTGAATGGTATTTTTATAATGAAAGAATAGAAGAGGATCGTTTTCGGTAGATTTGTTGAGCTAAAGGAGAATGGGCAATTTTTGTAGTATGAATAGCAGTTTTGGGAGTGTATATTCAATTCTATCCATGAACTTGAACAAGATATTAGAGTTGAAACGAAGTTTTTACTACCTTTGTAGCATTTTACAGACTTCAGATGGATACGTTCTTTCGTACATACGATTATCTGATCGACAATCTTCAACCTGCACTGACACGCCGATTGATGAGTGAGATTGACTGGAATAGCCGTATGATTGGTATTCGTGGAACGCGAGGAGTAGGGAAAACCCTTTTCTTGCTGCAGCTTGCCAAGGAGCGGTTTGGTAAAGACCGTCGGTGCTTGTATGTAAATATGAATCATCTCTATTTTACAACTCATACTTTATCGGAGTTGGCAGGTCGATTTTATGAACAGGGGGGCAGAGTATTGCTAATTGACCAGATTTTCAAATATCCCAATTGGTCTGAGGCATTGCAATTCTGTTATAGTTCGTTTCCCGAGTTGCAGATCATATTTGCCGGATCTTCGGCCATGCCTTGGAGTGAAGGAAATGTAGATTTGAGCGATGTTGTAGATTCATACTATTTGAGAGGATTCTCTTTTCGGGAGTTTCTGAATGTCACTCATGGAACTTCGTTTAAGTCATATGGCTTGAATGAGATTATTGCAAACCATCGCGAGATTAGTCGAAAAGTTACCTCTACCTTAAATCCTTTATCACAGTTTGGAGATTATCTCCATCACGGCTTTTACCCTTTCTTTCTTGAGAGACGTTGTTTCTCAGAGAATCTGATGAAGACTGTAAATTCAATGATTGAGAGCGATATATTCTTTCTCAAGCAGATAGAGTTGTCGTATTATCATAAGATACGGAAGTTGCTTTATATTTTGGCGAACCAATCGCCCTGTTCACCCAACGTGAGCGATCTGAGTAAGGCTATTGACACTTCGAGAGCTACTGTAATGAATTACATTAAGTATCTGCAGGATGCGCGCCTTATCAATTTGTTGTATCATGAGGGAGACGAATATCCGAAGAAACCAGCCAAAATATATCTGCACAATACCAACCTGATGTATCCGCTATTGATGAACAAAGTGGATGAACAGGCGGTGAGAGAGACCTTTTTTTACAACGCATTGTTTAAAGACAATAAATTGCATGCCCCGACAACAAAAAGTACTCAGTTTATTGTTAACGGTGAATATCCATTTAGTGTGGTTACGTCAAGACGGGGGAGAAGGATGAATGGAATTTACTATGCGGTGGATGGAATACAATATGGAGAGGGTAGAGATATCCCATTATGGCTTTTTGGTTTTTTGTATTAACCGGAAATCATCTATTTTTGTAACTCCTCACGGCAAAGTCTCTATCTCTTTCTTTAATTGATAACTAGCCATTAGATACTCGTCTGAGAGATGTCTATTGATTTATATACAAAGAATAATCACTATACTAATAACTTTCTATTATGACAAAACAAAAGAAGTTTTTGACATGTGATGGTAATCAGGCAGCGGCGCATATAGCATATATGTTTAGTGAAGTTGCAGCCATATACCCTATCACACCTTCGTCAACCATGGCTGAATATGTTGATGAATGGGCGGCAGCCGGACGTAAGAATATTTTCGGAGAGACCGTAAGAGTTGAAGAGATGCAATCTGAGGCCGGTGCTGCCGGTGCAGTGCATGGAGCTCTTCAGGCAGGAGCCATGACCACTACTTTTACCGCGTCGCAAGGTTTGTTGCTGATGATCCCAAATATGTACAAGATTGCCGGAGAATTATTGCCTAGCGTGTTTCACGTATCAGCCCGCGCTTTGGCATCTCACGCCTTATCAATCTTTGGAGACCATCAAGACGTAATGTCAGCTCGTGCAACCGGATTCGCCATGTTGGCAACCGGATCAGTGCAAGAAGTAATGGACTTGGCCGGGGTTGCTCACTTAGCTACTTTGACAAGCCGAGTTCCGTTCGTACATTTCTTTGATGGATTCCGTACTTCTCATGAGATTCAAAAGATTGAAACATTATCTAATGATGATCTGGCTCAGTTTATTGATCAAGATGCGTTGAAAGCTTTCCGCCAACGTGCCTTGAATCCTGAGAATCCGGTGGCTCGTGGTACTGCTCAGAACCCCGATATCTATTTCCAAGCTCGTGAAGCATCCAATCCGTTCTACGATGTAGTACCCGGTATTGTTGAAGACTATATGAACAAACTGGCTACCGTTACCGGAAGAAAGTATGGTCTGTTTGATTATTATGGGGCTGAAGATGCAGACCGTGTAATTATCGCAATGGGATCTGTTACCGAAGCTATCCGCGAAACAATCGACTATCTTATTGCAAAAGGAGAGAAAGTAGGTTTGGTGTCTGTTCACCTGTATCGTCCATTCTCTGCTAAACATTTCTTGTCAGTAGTACCTGCCACTGCCAAACGCATCGCTGTGCTTGATCGCACTAAAGAGCCCGGAGCACTGGGAGAGCCTCTTTATATGGATGTGAAAGACTGTTTCTATGGTAAAGAAAATTCTCCTGTAATTGTTGGCGGACGCTATGGATTGTCTTCTAAGGATACAACTCCCGCTCAGATTCAATCTGTATTTGAGAATCTGTCAATGCGCGAACCAAAGAATGGATTCACTATTGGTATTGTGGATGATGTTACATTCACTTCATTGCCGGTGAAACCTGAGATAGCTTTTGAGAACGGTCCGTACGAAGCTAAATTCTATGGATTGGGTGCTGACGGTACTGTA
>JBKEBB010000251.1:0-16505 GCA_047972845.1 Bacteroidales bacterium | reverse complement strand
TTAACAGCCACCACATGTGCCTTGGCAAGGTCAACCACATTGATATAGTCGCGAATGCACGACCCATCGTGGGTATTGTAATCGTCTCCATATACGCTCAGACGCTCACGGATGCCCATCGCTGTTTGCGTAACGAAGGGAATCAGGTTTTGAGGAACACCGTTGGGAAGTTCCCCTATTTCAGCAGTAGGATGAGCACCCACCGGATTGAAATAACGGAGAATAATGGAACGCATGGAGGGATTGGCATGAATCATGTCGCGAATGATCTCCTCCCCTATCTGCTTAGTATTCCCATACGGAGACATGGCGGGCAGAACAGAGGCATCTTCGGTAACGGGAAGAATCTCTGGCTGACCATACACCGTGCAAGAAGATGAGAAGACAAATCCCTTAACGTTATATTTCAACGTCAAATCCAACAGGTTCATCAACGACACCAGATTGTTTCGATAGTAGAGCATCGGCTTTTGAACCGACTCACCCACCGCCTTGTTTGCGGCGAAATGTATGATTCCCGCGATGTCGCCCTCCTTACGGAAAATGGCATCCATCGCATCCATATCAGTACAGTCTGCCTCGTAAAACACAGGACGCTTTCCTGTGATTCGCTCAATCCCATCGTTCACATCCGCGGTTGAGTTCGACAAATTATCTATACTCACTACGTCAAATCCGGCATTTTGAAGCTCAACCGCAGTATGTGAGCCAATGTATCCGGTACCCCCTGTTACTAAAATTTTCATACGTTGCTATTCGGGTTGAATGGTCGATTAATAAGGACGCGGTCCTCCCGGCCCTCTTCTTCCCGAATCTCCACCTCCGGGAATATTTCCGCCAAAGGTATTGAATTTATAGGTAAACGACAACATCGCGTAACTGGTTAGTGCATTAAATGTAGCATCCTCTATATAGTTTCCACCAGTGTTACGTGAAATATTGGTCATCTGGCCCAAGATATCGTATGCACGGAGGGTTACGATGGCATTTTTCCCCTTCAAGAAAGACTTGCTCACTTCGGCATTCCATATCCACTCTTTCTTTTCGTAGCCGGCGGTATATCCCCAGTTTCCATTGTAACGAATGTCGCTTCCGAGGGTGATGTTTGCAGGTAAGAAAAGGGTGAAGAAGTATGATCCTGTGTAATCAATGGTCTGTCTGTCGCTTGATTTCTGAAGTGAGTTGACTACTTCCGAGTAACGTCCATTGAAACGAACGCCCATCTCAAGCAATTTGTCTATACGATAACGAAGCATCAACGTCTCACTAATACTGGTCGAAGAAGACACGTTTCTATTTCCGTTACTATATCCTACATTATTTCCATATCGAAGGAACGTAAAGGTGTTAAACTGGAAACGCTTATTCTTAAATGGAAGACTGGCCATGAAGCGCCCGTAAACGTTCCACACACCGTTCACGTTGTCATAGGTGGTTGTTCTTACCCCGTTTGGCTCCACGAACGTATTGGAAACAATACTGTTCTCTGTCATCGACCAACCTATCTCTGTCGAAATAGTGGTCTGTTTCTCCGGAGTAGAACGATTAAATTCAATATTCGCATCATGCGTAAATGAAGGCAACAGATCGGGGTTACCTACTACAATGTTAAGCGGGTTCGACACATCTCTTACGGGTAACAATTGTGTAGCCGAAGGTTGTTGCATACGTCCGTTGTATCGAGCATTCAAGTCACTTGTACTCGAAAAGCGATAACGGAACATAGCGTTTGGCGAGAAGTTCACCACATTACGAGTCGGGAGATCGGCCAATACCTTCTCACGCACGTAACTCTTACTTTGAGTGGACGATGGTTCCACACTAGCACCGATTGCATATCTGTATTTCTCTCTTACCACACGATAGGTCAATCCTATTTGGTGATTGATGAAGTTATTTATATTTCCACGGCTATAGGTGGTATCCAAATCTGAGTAAAGAGGGTCGTTGTAAGTATCTTTCTCTGATCCGTTTTGATTCCATCTGAACGTGTATCTGAATTGAAGATAGTTCTGTTTTCCCATCAACGGCTCTGTGTAGAATACAGACGCCCGCACGTTTTTGCTATCACTACGGTTGAGAATGTATTGATCCAACATTGAGGTGCTATCAATCACTCCATCTTTGTAAAATTCATTTTCCGCGATATTGGTCCCGTTGCCCGTACCTGAGCCAATGTTTCCCGATAAGTTTACACCCATAGCACGTCCCTGTTTTTTGAAACGGTGCACATAATCCATTCGAAGTCCCCCGTTGAATGAGTTATTCTCATTATAAGTTTTCGAAGTACCTGTATTAAGCAGATGGGTTCTGCCCGAAGTTCTAGAGTCACTGTAAGAGTCCACCGTGTTGTGACTATAATTAAAAGAGGGGGTGAAGATAAAATAGTTCATTGTATCGGGATTGAATTCAATCCGATAGTTGAAGTTGATATTTTGTCCTTTTGCCAAACGTGAACTTGCCGATTCGGTGTACATTGAGCTATCTTGAAGAATCGTTTCTCTACTCGTGTTACGACGGTTATCCGAATCTGACGCATTCAAGTTGATGTTTCCGGCAGTCTTCACTTTACTGCCAAACTCTTTTATAATGTTAGCTCCCAGTCCATGTGAAGTAATAATACCGCCCTGACCTCCGCCACGCATATTGCCTCCACGGTCACTGAAGCCCATGTTGTTTACGTTGTTACTGTTCATCAGCAAAGTAAATTTATCTTCCCCCACGAAACGGTTTACCATTGCTTTGCCTCCATACCGCTCTTCTGTTCCATATCCGGCTTGAATATCACCAAACCATCCCTTTTTCCTGTCTTTTTTGATCGACAGGTTGATCACTTTCTGGCGTTCACCATCGTCCACTCCGGTACGTTTGGCATCGTCGGATCGATCATCAATCACCTGAAGACGTTCGATAATCTCTACTGGGATATTCTTTGAGGCAATCTGAGGATCGCCTACGAAAAACTCTTTACCATCGATCAGAATCTTCTCAATGGGCTTTCCTGCATAAGTAATCGTTCCGTCATCACTCACTTCCACTCCCGGTAGTTTTTTCAAAAGGTCTTCTACCACATCATTTTCTTTCTGGGTAAAAGCATTGGGATTAAAGTCCACCGTGTCGGTTTTTACAATCACCTCGGTCGGTTTGGCCGTAACAACAACTTCTCCCAGATTCACCATATCCGATTCAAGGATCATTTCTCCGGCAGAAAATTGCGTTTGACGCGCTGATAAAGTAATGTTTTTTGTAATGGGTTTAAGTCCCACATAGGAGACTTCCAACACATACGTTCCCCATTTCAGATTATTGATGGCAAACTTACCGTCTAAATCGGTTACAGCTCCGGTCACTAATGTACTGTCTTTTGGATTCTTCAACACCGCCGTGGCCTGAATAACAGGTTCATTACTCCCTCCTGACAATTTCTCGAGCACAACGCCTGTCACAGATCCTCGTCCGCCTAAACCTTGGGCAAACAGAGTTATAGTTGTTATAATAAAGATAATGGATGTACTAATTCTTTTCATATTGGCTTTCATCAGACGCTAACATTTCGTTCTTCACGAATTTTGTAAGCGTTATTAGTGGAATTACGTTTCGAGGTTTTGACTTGATACAAGGAGTAAGGTTTAAACCAAACTGCAAAAATACGCATTATTCCCCACCAAAAAAAGGGGGAATACAACACGGAATGATCTAAACCGACTGTAAAAAGGGACTCTTCAGTCGATTAATCTCTAAACTGATTTCATAAATGAGGTGATTAATTTAACAAAATACCGATTCTTCAGTAGCCTTTAAAACAACCTTATTTATAAAGTAAAAACAGGCATGGGACTTTTCCCACGTTGGGAATGGCTCGTTTCCATTGCTCAACAGTCAATGTGCGGATAAAGCTATCTTCACAGGTCACATTGGCGGCAATACAGAGTTTGGTCTGGGGTTTACAGGTACGAAGGATGTCTTCGATCAATTTCTGATTCCGGTAGGGAGTTTCAATAAACAACTGCGTCTGGTTTTCGGTATTTATCCGTTGCTCACTATTCTTCAGTTGTTTAGCCCTCTCTACCCCATCAATAGCCAAATATCCATTAAAGGCAAATCCTTGTCCGTTGAATCCCGAGGCCATCAACGCCAATAGAATGGAAGAGGGCCCCACGAGTGGCTCCACCCTGTAACCTCGTTGCTGAGCAATAGCCACCACATCGGCTCCCGGGTCGGCAATCGCCGGACATCCGGCTTCAGAGATCACTCCCACATCCTTTCCTTGGGCAATCGGACGAAGATACTCTTCAATAGAATTGGGATCGGTGTGTTTATTCAACTCAAAAAAGGTAAGTCCGTCAATCGGTTTATCGGGATTTGACTTACGTAAAAAGCGACGCGCCGTACGCACATCCTCCACAATGAAATATTGAATCGATTCGATTCTCTGACTGTTGTACGAGGGTAAAACCTGCTCAATAGGAGTTTCTCCAAGTGTAACAGGGATCAAAAAGAGTGTTCCGGCCATACCAAATGCAATAAGGATTAAACAAAAACGAAGTCAACACACCCATCAATCATCACTCCACAGCAAAACATTGACACTATTACATACATCAGGCAATGTATCTACATTCGACAAATCCAATGTCGTGAAAAGGGGATCAAACAGCGATCGACATGCTCCGTATATTGAATTGCAAAAGTACTCGTCTTTTTTCAGAAACCCGCCCGATTCCACACAAAAGCAGTTTTCTATCCGTTAAAAGCGGCTTTCTATCCGTTAAAAGCACCCTTTCAAGTAGAGAATCTTAAACATAAGCAAACAAAAAAAGAGGGGATGTATTACCTTTGCAAAAGATTCCTATTCTCCCCGCGGTGTACAGTGCAGTCGGTTCCGGTGTAGAGCACATCCGAATGCGGTGTACAGAGAAATCAACCGCGGTGTACAGAGTGATAGAAATCCGAAGTGATCTTATTGCTACTACGTCCATTCTTATGCCGGAATAGATGGTATCCTGTCGCTTATCACTATTTCTCCCTTGTACTAATCAACCTTACTGACGCAACATTTACATTTAAATCATACTGCTATGCCAATCAGGTACATTTACCATCAAGTCAATGACAACCTCAACAACGGAGAAAACAAAAAAACAGGTGTACGCCCACAACCGATTAGTTATGGAAATACCAATTCCGACCAACTGGCTGATTTGATGGTTTTTCTCAACGGACGTGGAAAAGGAGAGGCTCTAAAATCGATCTCAGACGTGTTCGAAGCGATCGAATACAGTCTTAAAAGAGGAGACACCGTAACAATTGATCGATTCGGGACGTTTCAGCTAACTCTTCGATTTGTAGGGTCACTTGTGGGAAGCGAAAAACAACGGGCTGAAAGCATCGAAGTAAAAGGAGTTTCGCTACGTAGCTCTCCTCAATTGCGAAAACGCATCACTTCTGCCGGATTTGAACGAACAACCGCTAAATAGCGTTCGTTATAATAACACTGGTATAACTTTTGATTTACAACAACATAAACAAATGAACAATATAAATAGACGCGAAGAACAAAAGGAGGCTTTCGGACGACTGCTTGACATAATGGACCGATTGCGGGCCGAATGTCCCTGGGATGCGAAACAAACCAACGAATCACTACGTACCAACACCATTGAAGAGACATTCGAATTGTGCGATGCCATTATCCGCACCGACACCAACGATCTAAAAAAAGAGCTGGGCGATTTATTGCTTCACATTGTATTCTACTCTAAAATCGGGAGTGAAAAAGGGGCATTCGATATTGCCGATGTATGCAATTCTTTGGTAGAAAAACTAATCTTCCGCCACCCTCATGTTTTTGGATCAACCGAAGTGAACGGAGCCCATCAAGTAGAGCAAAAATGGGAAGAGATCAAACTGAAAGAAAAGGGAGGAAACAAGACCGTATTGGAAGGGGTACCCGCCTCATTACCCTCAATTGCCAAAGCTCACCGCATACAGGACAAAGCGCGAAACGTCGGATTCGACTGGACTGAACGCGAACAGGTGTGGGACAAGGTAGCCGAAGAATTGTCCGAGTTGAAAACTGAAATCAACGCGATGAATCATGAGAAAATGGAGGCCGAATTCGGCGATTTACTTTTCAGCATTATCAACGCCGCCCGACTCTACAAGATAAATCCGGATAACGCGCTGGAACGAACCAATCAAAAATTCATCAGTAGATTCAATTATCTCGAATCGAAAACCATCGCCGTCGGCCGTGACCTAAAGCAGATGACCTTGGACGAGATGGAAGCCATCTGGCAGGAAGCTAAAGCGATCGAAGCGAAAAAGAACGGATAATCGTAGTTCGAATATAGCCACATATTTATTTACCGGAGGGACAAACAGACTCCAATTGAAACAAACCTAATACAAACCGCAGAAACCACCCGCATATGATAAAAAAGAGATACCTTCCCTTCATTTTACTATGCGTCACCTTGATATTGGGAGCGACAATCACTCCTCACTCCGAATCATCGAAATCAAACGGTGAGTTTGAATTGGTAATCATTCACACCAACGATTTTCATGGCTACGATTACGATTTGTTGGCTCGAAAATCGACTATCATACGCGATGTTCGTGCCAAACATGCCCACGTTCTTCTACTCGAGGGTGGCGACATCTTCTCAAGAGGAAAATACCATCATCAGTTTTATGGTACCCTTGAAATGGATGTGTTGAATCTGATGCGATACGACGCATGGGTATTGGGAAACAACGAAATGAAATGCAGTCCCACGGAAGAGGAGACAGATAGACGAATTAAGACATTGGTAGAGATGGCAAACTTTCCTACACTTGGCGGAAACATGACATTAAAATCGACCAACGATTTTTTTCCGGGAACGCGGCCCTACACAATCATTGACCGCGGTGGAGTAAAGATTGCCATTATTAGCACCACTTCGATGAAGATAAAAGGCTATGCGCAGGCAAAAAACAAACAACTGACCGACCCGTTGCTCTCGGCACGCAAACAACTGAAAGAGGTTTCTCCGAAAAGCGATATTCAAATTTTACTTTCGCACAGTGGAATCTTAGCCGATAAAATAATGGGAGACACACTGGGATTGGAAGGACTTGACGGCATAGTGGGATCGGATACCCATATCGCCCTCGAAAAACCACTTATCTCAACAAGCGGAGTGCCGATTGTTCAAGCAGGAGGCGAGTTTAATCAATATGTAGGCGTGCTGAAACTCTATTTTAGAAAGAAAAACAACCAATGGAAATTGGTGCGCTCCGAAGGAGAGTTGATCAGACCCGATGGAAAAACAATAAAAGACAAAGAGACTGAACAGATCATCAATACATACTTAGAGAGATTGAAGTAAAAAGAGATCGATCAATCGAACACTCTCTCTACAACAACAATAGAAATGAATATTAAAATAGGCGATAAAGTAAGATACCTCAACAGTGTCGGAGGAGGCATTGTTACCAGGATCATCAATAAAGATGTGGTTTCGGTGGAAGAAGCCGACGGATTTGAAACTCCCACCTTGATCAGGGAATGTGTCGTGATTGAAACGGCTTCCGAAATCAAACTAAAAGAGAATAACGCCACCGCCAACAAAGATCTTGCGATGGATACTGCCACTATCATTCCTTCCGAAAAGGTCAATCCTATGGTTGTTGAAACACCACAAGGAGAAAAAATTACGCTTGTACTCGCCTATTTGCCCATCGACATTAAAGCACTTCAAACGTCGGCCTACGAATGTTTCTTGGTAAACAACAGCAACTACTATATCTCATTCACCTATCTCAACAAACAAAACGATCGTTGGAACTTACGTTTCGCGGGAACTGTAGAACCCAACAAACATCTCTTTCTTGAAGAGTTCTCAAAAGAAGAACTCAACGACTTGGAGCGTATTGGGGTGCAATACATTCCTTTTAAAAGTGGAAAAGAGTTTACTATGAAACCTGCCGGATTTGTTGAATACCGAATGGATGTGACTCGGTTCTACAAACTACACGCGTTTCGCGAGAATGATTACTTTGAAGATGAAGCAATCATTGTCCCAATCGTGATGAACGACACCCCTCAAAGTTCCGATCCATCCGTTCATGTGGATTCAGAAAAGTTGGTTTCAATTCTGCAGGAGAAAAAAAGAGAGGACAGACCAGTGCGCAAACGGGTGGAAAGACCCATGGAAGATCCAAAGAAACCGATGGAAGTGGATTTACACATCGATGAACTGATCGACACTGTTTCGGGGATGGACAACGCCGCTATTCTGGAATATCAATTGGGACATGTGGAAGAGGTCATGCGAAGTCATGCCAAAGCGAAAGGCAAACGAATCGTGTTCATTCACGGAAAAGGAGAAGGAGTGCTGCGCATGGCTGTATTGAAACTGCTCAAAGAAAAATTCCCCGCCTGCCAAACACAAGATGCCTCGTTCAAGGAGTATGGATTTGGTGCCACCATGGTAACGATCCGATAGATTTCAATATCAATAGAATAATAGATCAACAATTACGTTATATAGATACGCGACCATATACTATAAATTACACCGCACACCATGAAAATGAGAATTCTCACATGTACGCTGACTGCACTACTGTTATCCGCTTGTTCGACACCGGAGGAAAAAAGAGTGTATCGGCTGTGGTTTGATCGTGAGGCAACACGTTTTGAAGAGCTATTGCCCCTTGGAAACGGAAGAATTGGAATGATGCCGGGAGGAGGAGTTCATTCCGAAAAGATTCCACTGAATGAAATTTCATTGTGGTCGGGTAGTAAACACGACTTTGACAATCCGGATGCACTCAAACATCTTCCCCGCATTCGTCAGTTGCTTTTCGAAGGGAAAAACGGGGAGGCGCAGGAGTTGGTCTATAAAACATTTGTGTGTAAAGACAACGGCAGTGCCAACCCTATCTATGGATCGTATCAGGTATTAGGTGATCTGAACCTTACATATCATTATCCGAATGTCCCCACTGCGGCAACCGTTGATAATTACATACGGGAATTGGTACTGGACGACGCGACAGCTCACACCACCTTTTCAATAAACGGAGTAACCTACACACGTGATTACTTCACTTCGTTCAACGACGATGTAGCGATCATTCGCCTCAAAGCAAGCGGTACAGGCAATCTATCCTTTGATGCCACCATGGATCGGGCGGAACGTTTCACGATCACAACCGATACATTGACCGGACAATTAGACATGTATGGCGAACTGAATAGCGGAGTGGAAGGAAAACCCGGCATGAGATATGCGGCCAAAATACGAATAATAACCGACGGAGTCAGAGAGATTAATTCCACCTCTATCTCAATCAAAGAAGCCAACGAAGCCATCCTCTATTTGTCGATGGCCACCAGCTACAACGAAAACAACGAACAGGAGAGTGCGCAGCGACTACTGACAGAGGCAATGCTGGAAAGCTACAATAGTCAATGGAGTACACATCAGTTGAAGTTTCAGAATTTATTCTCCCGATGCGATATCAATCTGGGAAACCATTGTGCCGATTCACTGACAACCGACAAGCGGCTACTTCAATTTTATAACAACAACGACCAAGATCCGGCAATGGCCGCGTTATATTTTCAGTTCGGTCGCTATCTTCTGATAAGCAGCACAAGAGAGGGATCACTGCCTCCCAACTTGCAAGGACTATGGGCGCATACAATAAAAACACCCTGGAATGGGGATTATCATATGAACATCAACGTTCAGATGAACCATTGGCCATGCGAAGCGACCAATCTTCCCGAACTGCATAGACCACTCATCGAACAGACCGCTTCATTAGTTGAACCCGGGAAAAAGACAGCTAAGGTATTTTACGACGCAGATGGCTGGGTAGCCCATATGATGACTAATGTATGGGGATTTACCTCACCCGGAGAACATCCTTCGTGGGGAGCATCGAACACCGGAGGCGCATGGAACTGTCAGCACCTTTGGGATCATTACGATTATGGTCGCGACCGAGACTACCTGAAGAGCATCTACCCCGTAATGAGTGAATCTGCTCGATTCTTTCTAAGCATGTTGGTAGAAGAACCTACACACGGGTGGTTGGTGACCGCTCCATCCACATCTCCTGAAAACGCCTTCCTATATAATGGGAAGCCCGTCAGTGTCTGCATGGCACCAACGATGGACAATCAGATTATCCGTGAGCTTTTCACCAATACCATCAACGCTGCAGAAATACTTGAGGTGGATGCCGATCTGGTCGAAAAGATGAAGATCGCGATAGAAAAACTCCCCCCTCATCAAATCGGGGAAAAAGGACAGTTGATGGAATGGCTTGAGGATTACGAAGAGGCAGAACCACACCACCGACATGTGTCGCACCTGTATGGTCTCCACCCCGGAAATCAGATTATCCCTTCGGTTACACCTATGCTTGCCGATGCGGCAAGAAAAACATTGGAAAGACGTGGTGACGGAGGAACAGGTTGGTCGAGGGCATGGAAAGTAAACTTCTGGGCACGACTATGGGACGGTAACCATGCCTACTTCATGTTGACCGAGCTTTTAAAACCTGTCATGGACAACAACTTCAACTACAGCAATCGGGGTGGAACCTATCCCAATCTCTTCAATGCTCACCCCCCGCTTCAAATAGACGGTAACTTCGGAGGAACAAGCGGCATTACTGAAATGCTAATTCAAAGTCACGCCGGATTTGTCCATTTCCTACCCGCTCTTCCGGATGCTTGGCCTAAAGGATCGTTTAGAGGAATGAGAGTAAGAGGAGGTGGAGAAGTACTTGCAAAATGGGATGAAGGAGAACTGACCGAATTCGAACTGCTTGCCCATATAGACAATACATTTACCATCAAACTGGCTGCCGATCACTATTCATTGAAAAATAGCAAAGGAAATGCCGACTATCAATCGCTGAACGATGGATATATAGTGGTAACAATGAAAAAAGGAGAAACGCTAAAGGGGAAATTAAAGTCCTAATAAGAAGCGAAGGCTGATTAGTAATTTCACAAAATACGATGCACGAATGGTTTTATTACAAGACCGAAACGTGCATCGTATTTTTTTATACCAAGATCAGAGGTAACATGGTTCTAATACCAACGTCTTTCTCTATTTACATTCTTCTGGTAAGCGTCACAAGCTATATTGACATCTTTGACCACCTGAAAATCAAACATCCCCACACACAGAAAATCAGCTCCATGTTGAAATGCCCAATTAAAGCCATCTTCAGGAGCAATGGCTCCGGCGGCCAAGACTTTGAATCCCATCACCGGCACACGAGACCGCTGAACGAACTCGATCGTGCGTTCGGGGAAAAGACAAAACATATTGTCATGCCACTCGTCATGATTATTTGAAAAAGCTCCGTCCACTTGAAAAGGAATTCGTTTCTCACGAGGATGAGCACTCCAATAGTTTTCGTGATGCATGGTTTTCATGTAATAATCGGGAATAATACCCTGCTCTTCACACGCGATGAAAGACTCTACGCTGTGTGCCCCCATACCGGCCACATAGCCCTGCTTGCGGATATAATCAATCATCTGGGCGATCAAATCCAATCGTCCGTCCCTCACCAACCAATCGCACCAATTTCCTTGAAGCTGAATAATTTCGGCTCCATAACTGATTGCTTCGTCAATATCTCCCATTAATTCCGGACTGGTACCTCCCTTTGATAAATTCTCCCGTTTAATTCCACGAGGGCCTATCTGCGAAATCACCTGAATCTTACTTCCGGTTTCCCGTTTGTATTTCGCCATTAAGGAATTGTGAGGAAACCCGATGTTGATTGTATTGATTCCGGCTTCCTCACAAAGCATGAGGGTCTCGAATACCTTTTTCTCGGTATTATAGGCCTTAAACAACGAAGAGGCATAGAGCAAATCGCGGGCATGAGCCCAACCACCTATCAGATTACCTCCCATAACCAAACGACTGATCTCAAAATTTCCAATTTTCCCTTTGGGCAATTCCCCTTCAAGCTCGTTCAGACTTAGTCCTCCCACCTGAATCGTAGCTCCCGAGGGGACATCAACCCCATAATAGCTATTGGCTCGTGAGGCTCCCCATCCTATCGCTCCAAGAACGGGTAGAGTAACCAAATTTTTCAATACCTCACGACGCATCTTGATCGTTTCTTGATTGGGAGGAGAAGGATGAGTGGTTCGCTTATTCCGATACTCCCTTATTATTTGTATGACCCGGTCACCCCCATATCCCGAATGGGAAGAGGCAACGAAACACAAGAGCACAACCGCTTCGATAAACAACTTATCCACTATGAAAAGATGGCCGTCAGAGGGAGTCAATACGGCGGGACCAAAAGGGGGATAGGCAAAATAATATAGAACCAGCAGAATTGATCCGGCAAGAGATGCCCATCGTACGGCAAAACCAATAAAGAGCAGAAACCCGATAACGATTAGCCCATAGACATTAAGAATATCTATCAGCCCGATCCATTGCGAATCGGCCAAGACCTTGTAGAAAGAGGAAAAAAGCCCGGTTGTATTTGCCAAAAACGACTTAGCACTCCAATTCTCAATAAATAATTTGGAGGCCCCTTCGTATAAGAAGTGCCATCCGATAGCACACCGCGCTACCGTTATCAGCAGGTTTAGCGAAACTCCCTTTTGAATGTTCTTCATGTGTGTTCAATTTATAGTTTAGAGGTAGTAGCGCATCTAAAAAGGAAACTTATTCCACAAACAACTCGACAATAATTCCATCGGACCGAAGCATGCCCTGAGGTGTCAAGATCAAACAATCATTTTGTACAATAATATCTCCGGAGTGAATGTATCGGTTTGATTTCCGTGTTACAAGATCAGCGACTTCAGGTCCAAACTGTGTAGCGAGTTCAACCAATGAAACACCCCACATGGTTCGTAGTCGAGTTATAATATAGTCATTGATACGTTCGGATTGAGTAAGATCTTCTCTCTCGACAGGAAGTTCATCCTTTTCTATGGTATGGATATAGGTTTCCACATCAGCAATTGTCACACTACGCCTTACTCCGTCGAACGAATGAGCGGATGTTCCCACGCCCAAATAAGGAGTTCCCATCCAATATGAGCTATTATGCTTAGAGAAGAGACCGGGGCGACCAAAGTTGGATATTTCGTAGTGGATAAGTCCGGCTCGTTCGCTCTCACGACGCAGCAGATAGAACATTTCAACACTCACTTCCTCGCTCACTTCGGAAATTGCGCCATTCAGCAAACGGCGATGTAATACGGTTCCCTCCTCATAGGTGAGATGATAGGCTGACAGGTGATTAATCGGGAGGGTGAACACTTGCTCGAGATTGGAGTGCCACTTCTCCAAGGTTTGACCCGGGAGAGCGTAGATCAGATCGACACTGATGCTTGTAAATCCCGTGCGATAGGCTTCCCACACTGCCTCCTTGGCTTGCATAGAGGTGTGCCGACGAAGCAAAAGGCGTAGATCGTCGTTGTCGAACGACTGAATCCCTATACTCAATCGATTGATAGGGGTAGTTCGAAGTTGTTGGATATAGGTTGGAGTGAGATCGTCCGGATTAGATTCAAAGGTAATCTCCGCATCTGGATCGATCACAAAGTATTGTTGAATGGTTTCAAACAAGCGAACAATGTGCTCGACTGGGAGCTGTGATGGAGTTCCTCCTCCGAAATAGATGGTTGAAAGAGTTGAATCCACCTCACAAGAGCGCATTTCTATCTCCCTACAAACCGCGTCAACATATCGATCCATGATTGTTTCATCGGTTTGGGAATAGAAATCGCAGTAGGCGCAACGGCGAAGACAAAAAGGAATATGTATATAAAGCCCGGCCATGAGGAGGATGTTTTAGTCGTTTGTATGGCAAAGAAACCAAAAAAGAGTCAAAGAGAAAACTATCCGCGAATCTTTATACAAATTGGAGGGTCACCAAACTTCAAATCGCTGTTCACCGGAACCTACATGAGAGATAATCCAAAACTGCCCCGACAGATCTTTTTTTGGTTGCAGCACGATTCCATTGTGGCTTACGTTGGATTGTCCTTTTCGTACAGGCAGCCACACTTCGGTTTTGGTATTGGCAGGTAAAACAGTCTTAATAAGATATCGATCGGAACGATTCTCCACCCGAACGTTCACGTCCCCCCGTATGGTTGGAAATTTGCCTTCGGCATAAGCAAGCGAACCGATTTGCGGCCTTAGCCGTATCCTACTGAAACCTGCTTCAAGCGGTTCGATACCCATCATCTTTCGAGCAATAACATTGGCAGGAACAGCTCCCCAAGCATGATTCCAATCCTGATTCGGTTTGAACCGATCGTCCCAAGCCTCCAAAGTAATGGTCGAACCGACTCGAATCATGTTGTACCAACTACGCAGATCGGTGGAGCGTAGCAAGGATAATCCGTAGTCATCATCAAAACCGTTATAAACGGCATCCATAAGAAACTGCGATCCATATACACTGCATGCCATTCCTCTCGAACGTACAAACTGAGTAACCGATTCACGCCACCGCTCATCAACCATTCCAAAAGCCAGGGGAAACATATTTCCGTGGAGAGATGCATGATTGGTAGTAATTCCGTCTTTATAGACTCCTCGCTTTCGGTCGAACAACAAACGGTTCACGGCCAATTTAACACGATCGGCCTGAGATGAAAGCTGCTTGGACTCCTCGCTTTTGTGAAGCACATCGGCAATGATTGCCAACTGCCTAAGAGCCTCGTAATGGTAGGCGTTTACCACTGTGTTGTAATCGGTAAATTCAAATCGGTCGGTTTCCCCGTTGTTATTCTCGCCCATCCCGAAACCTCCCGGCCATGGCCAATCTACAATATCGTTGATCGGTTTGTCCCACACGTAATGGAGCGAGTCCCAAAATGACTTCGTTTGAGGGTGGAGCTTCACACTGATTAATCCGTTGGATTGAGTGCATTGCATCAGTGTTCGGATCTTCAGTTGCTCATAATAGGCCTCCAATGCACGACTGTCACCCGAATACATATAATCATTCCATGCAATCAATATTGATTGCAAAATCCATTCACTCGGCCATGTGGGATGATAGAGTAAAAACTCATGGGTACGACGTGCAATCGAATACTCACGATCCACGCTGTAGTAGCTCAATTGATTAATCAGGGCATCGGCCTCATACGGAATTCGTTCTCTATCGCCATCTACAAACAAACCGGCAAAGCTCGTTGCCTTCATTGAATAGCGACACAGCTCCCAAACTTGGTTCACGGTTGTATCGGAACAGGTAAACTCAACCGCACTTTCATTGATGGGATAGTGCACCATCTGTCGAACCACATCGTTCACCTCAAGCGGATGGTTGTAGCCTTCCACTTCGAGGTATCGAAAAGGAGCAACCTCCCCTATGTATTCGGGCATCTTAACAGCCATTGGCTTGAGATGCATGGGACGGGTTGGGATATTCAACCGATACGTATGATTTCCGGGTAGCAATTTGACTACAAAACGATTGTAGCGAGTTGTTCCGGCAGGATTCCTCTCTACTCTTCCTCTATGAATCCGTTCACCGATATGAACCACAATGGAGTCACCAACGGAATGAGACGTCAGTGTGATTCGAACCTGACCAAAGGCAGCTTTGCCGAAATCGGCAAAATAGCCATTCGGGATTGTTTTCACCGTAAGAGGTGTTTGATCACTCTTTTGAAGGGGATAGTAGGGAGTGTGATATTCTTCGAACGCGGAGCTTGTCATGAAACCTTTGGGCTTTGACCACTCACTCTCCCTGCCATGATTATCCCAATATTTAACCCGCCAATAGTAAATTTGATTGGGTTCTAAAGGTTTGCCTTGGTAACGAACCGAGACAGACTGATTGCTCTCAAGACGTCCGCTCTCCCATACATTTCCAATCAAACAAAGGGAGCTATCCAACTGTTTCGATACAATAATCCGATAGGCAGTCTGCATTACATCGCTCTGCCCAGCGTTATCAACAATCCATGAAAAAGAGGGTTGCGAAGTTCCTATTCGAACTATCTGCGCCGAAGACATTTTATCCGCCTGTTCAAGAGACAGGGTTGAAAGATACCCATTCATCCACACTTGATCCGTATGTTCTATCAAATCGATCATCATCCCAGTTGGAACAGGTTTCTTCGTCCCCCCTGTTGAGATTGAAATCAGTACAAAAAGTATCAGGAGCAGTAGATGCTTCATGGTATAAAAGAGTTTTGTCATTAAGGCAGGTAGGAAAACAACAACAAACAGCACGGGGAAAATTGGTTAATATTTCCCCGAACCTGTTTTTTTACATTTCTAAATCAATCCAAGCCATTGAGGCACTATCAACGATATGGAAGGAATGAAGGTTACCAGCATCAACACAACTATCATGGCGATAAACATAGGTATCAATGGACGTATCACCTGATCTATTCTCAACTTCGCTACACTACATCCGATGAAAAGAACCGATCCTACTGGAGGAGTACACAATCCGACGCACAGATTCAA
>JBKEBB010000016.1:0-3932 GCA_047972845.1 Bacteroidales bacterium | reverse complement strand
TCGGTCAGGTATTTCCAATATCGTTTGGGCATGTGACGGGTGTGGAGCGGTGTGTTTTTACGTTCTGCGATGTTTATCTTAGCAAAATAGCGCTGCCAAAGCACTTGATAGCCTTTCTCCTGTGTATGATGATATGTTTCTGAGTGAACGAATGGATTGGTCTGATCTTCTTCGGGATAATAGATATCAACCGTTGATAGATCATATATGACGGCGTATTTTCTTTTTAGATCATAGATCATCCATTTCTGATCGGCATATCTTTGTTTGAAGAAATTCATCACGAGTGGCAATACATTGAAATCGGGTTCAATTTTGGCAAAATAGAAATCATCTTGCAATCGTTCAAAACGCACAAAGGCTTTCATTCGATGCGATTCTCTAAACACACTCTTCCATATCTTCCCAAATTCCATCACGTCGGGATGGGCTATGTCATTCAAAATGTTTTTGTTTGGATTCCGAACTGAGTGACGTACCACATTTAATATCAATCGTTCAACCCCCTCTTTCTCGGATAAATAAACAGCCAGAAATGCCAAAACCCCTTGTTTGCCCACATTGGACTCTAATCGTTTGAGAACACGGTCTGCCTTGTCGGGTTGTGTAACCACTTCATGCGTTTGGGTGAAGATCATCTCTTGAAGAGACCGATGTCGTGGAATGATATCAGCTTGGTGAAAGCGATATTCAAACACCTCAAAGATGGCTGTCAGCAATCCTTCGAAGGAGCCATCGTATATGAGAATTTGGTGGATATCCATTTGGCTACAAGCGTTTAAAACAAGCTCAATTGTTGTGAAAACTGATTTTTCCACTTCGATTTTGTTCCATGTAGGATGATTTGACGCAAGTTATGCTCGTCAATCAGTTTACTAAACACGTTGTTGGCATCAAACTCAAGGAAGTATTTAGCCCTATTGGTGGCTACTCCCATCTTTTTTAGATGTTCCAATGTGAGCTTTTGGAATCTTCGCGCTATAATGATCTTCCTTGCTGAAATCGTTCCAATACCCGGAACACGCAACACCATTTCCAGTGGAGCGGTATTGATATTGACTGGAAAACAGTGTCTGTTTCGTATTGCCCACGCTAATTTCGGATCTATCTCCAGGTCTAAGAACGGTTGATCCACATCGAGAATCTCGTTGGCTTGAAATCCATAAAACCGCATCAACCAGTCGGCTTGGTACAATCGATTTTCTCGCTGGACAGGTACCTGAGAATAAATCGAAGGGAGCCTTGCATCTTCCAATACAGGAACATACCCCGAATAATAGACCCGTTTCATCTCAAACCGTTGATAGAAATAGTCGGCCACATGAATGATTTTCAAGTCCGACTCTTCTACCGCTCCGACAATCAGTTGGGTGGTTTGTCCTGCCGGGGCGAATTTAGGTGTTCTTCTGAAAAGTTTTTTCTCTTCTTGGTAGATTTGCAGCTCATTCTTGATATATCCCATCGGTTTCACAAGCTCTTTATGCGACTTCTCGGGAGCTAATAATTTCAAACCGCTTTCAGTCGGAATCTCCAAGTTAATAGAAAGCCTGTCCGCATACAACCCAGCCTCTTTCATTAACAAATTGTTTGCTCCGGGGATCGATTTTAAATGAATATAGCCATGAAAGTTCTGTTCCAATCGTAGTTTCTTGGCAACAAGAACAAGTCGCTCCATGGTCGTATCGGCATCTTTGAAAATACCGGAGCTTAGAAAGAGTCCTTCAATGTAATTTCTACGGTAAAAATTGATGGTAATATCTACCATCTCGTCAACGGTAAAGGCGGCTCTCTTAATGTCGTTGGATCGACGTGAAACGCAGTACGCGCAATCAAAAATACAGTGATTGGTATACAGAATCTTAAGTAAAGAGATACATCTGCCATCTTCGGTGAAACTATGGCAAATGCCAAAAGGAGCACTATTTCCCAGTCCTCCGTTGTTTTTCCGATTGCCCCCACTTGATGAGCATGACACATCGTATTTGGCTGCATCGGCTAAGATCTCCAGTTTCTCTTTTATACGCTCAAAGTCCATCTTTGCTACGTTTTAATTTCATAAAACCGACCGTTACACTCTATTGTGTAGCAAAGATATAGATCCACATTGACAGCCTTATGTCAAGGGTTCGTTTTTTTTCATCATATATTTCTCGTAATATTCTTGCAGCGTGAGATTGTGTGGTTCAAACGTGATATATAGATTTTTCAAATTCACAATTCGGTCCAACCGGAAAGATCTGAATTCATTGCGCAAACGGCAAAACGCGATCAGCACCCAATGACTTTGTGTATGATACAGTGCAAATGGTTCGATAATTCGTTGGGTC
Source organism: Bacteroidales bacterium (assembly GCA_047972845.1). GTDB lineage: Bacteria > Bacteroidota > Bacteroidia > Bacteroidales > JBKEBB01 > JBKEBB01. Next base: position 1,605 of record JBKEBB010000016.1, on the reverse strand, counting down.
GATTCCTTCTTCTCAGACATATAATCGATCTCGATGCAGTGAAAGTCAATGATGGCCGATTGTATGATGTTTAAATTGTGGGTTTGGTGGTTGCTTTCCCTGTAGTTGCCAAATAAGAGTCGTTCGCTTAAGAAGTTCATTTTGTCCCTCACTTCATACCCCAGTAATGCCTTTATTTTTGCCACTGCGTCGGAGTAGTGCTTCACAAAAGTGGTGTCTTCATTATTAATAACCAATTTTTCGGCTGTTACGAGGGCTTTTGCCTCATTCTCTGAGAACATCACAGGGGGTATTCGGTAGCCATCTTGCAGAATGTATCCTTTCCCCTCTTGGGTGATAATAGGCACTCCGGCCTCTTCCAAGGCTCTCATGTCTCTATAAATGGTTCGTCTGCTGACGCTAAATTTATCCGCAAGTTCTTGAGCGGTTACGAGTCGCTTGCTTTGCAGTTTGATAAGAATAGACGTGAGTCTGGGAAGTCTTTTTATTTCAGAATCATTTGACATTGTGTTGCTTTCGAGTGTACGGGTTCAAACTTCAACTATACTCTTATTACTTATTTACAAAGATAGAAAACTAATTTGAGACTAAGTAAAATCGCAGTAATAATTCTGATTAATAGTGGGTTAGAAGATAAAGTAAGGGAGGAGCAGAACGCCATCCGAAACCGACAAAAAGCAAAATGAGGGCAGAGTTACATTACTATCCCGTGAATCATTTTTTGGTTGACAGATGATTTTAAGATTGTTTTCAAAGAGCCTATTTATATATAGTTAGTGTATGGCTTGTACGAAATGGGCTGTGTGAACAACGATGAAACCCCAATACATGAATTGACCCCTTTTGTGGGAGTGTCTTGTTGGATGTGGATATTCGGGATTGTTATAGCGCTTATACTGACATGAAACGCCGCAAAAAACGAAAGCCGCACCTATTTCCTCAATAAGATGTGGGATCGCCTGAATAAGGGGATGCAACAGGATGACGAGAAGGAGCAGAGACGTAAGTGAGAATTTAAATAAATACCGAAGTACTCTATATCTCATTATCTTAGAATATCCTCATATCGTAATGTATGAGGAACTTTTTTTGTGGTTACTTATTTATATCCAAAATGATTTTCTATATTTGGAATCCAATAGATGTTATATCAAAATCAGCAATTTGAATCGAATAAAAGAGGTATTACAAGAAAATGGCATTAAATAGACTTGGGTAGCCGAAAAACACTGCAAGAGTTAAAAAATCGCATATAGCTATACCAAAGAGCGTGATATTGAGTTTTCCGATAGTTTTAACATATCAGATACGGCGGTTAGAAAACAGGCAAGAGCATTCAAGAGTGTGATTAAACTTGATAAAAATTTCCATATCTATATTCACGGTGACAGAAAGTTAATAGAACAAGGAGAAGATAATAAGGGTAAGTTCTACAAAGTTTATTACAAGGAAGAACAGTAGAAGTATGAACATAAAAGAGATATTAAATTAGGGGTGGTCGAAAGAAAAAGGAAAAACGTCTGCGAATATAAATAATAAAAAAAGTGGCAAGTTATCAACAGGTTTGATCCTATATTGTTGATAATTAAATTCATATACATTATA
>JBKEBB010000044.1:0-9026 GCA_047972845.1 Bacteroidales bacterium | reverse complement strand
GTCGTTGGCCACAAAATCTACATGTCGCGGCAACTCTTCCAATATGGCTATTTGGGGGTCCACTCCATCCCAGACAAGTGATCCGAAGTAGTCGCTTCCGAGTACCTTACAACTGATTCTAAGTTTGGTATTCAGAATGGGGAGTACCACTGCGAAATGGTCGGATACTCGCTCAACAATTCCGATGATTCCGTTATGATCCACCACACCCATTTCTTCTCGGATACCCTCGGCTCTTCCTTTGTTTATGGTAATGTAATTCTGATTCCTTGATATAGTTGAGTTGACAACTTGGGCTAAGATGTAGTCAAACGAAGTGGTATCAGTATTTATAAAAGGGAGTCGTGTTGTGTCCAGTTGTATCTTGAGTTCATTAATTGTGGCCTCAAGATTCGTTATTTTGTTTTCCAATTCGGCATTCCTTGCATAGAGTTCTCTGTTGATCTCGGCCATTCCGAAATAGGCTTTGACTAAGCCTACCGCCGCATATATTTCGCCAACAACAACGTTGCTCGAACTTAAATATGCATTGCGATGATAAGAATTGGACCCGAACAGCAACCCCAAGCTGATGATGGCATACAGCAGGTATAAGAAAACCGAACTATGTCGTATCAGAAATAGAAACAGTTGTTGCATGTCTCGGAAAATTATAAAAGTGATTATACACCAAAAGTGTCCGGACTAATTGTTCACAGACACTTCTGGTATATATAAAATTATAAATCTATCGAATCAGGAATTGAAACTTATCTACGTTCTTCAACGCGATTTCCGTACCTTTCACTACAGAGAGGAGAGGATCCTCCGCAACGTTGAATTGGATATTGATTTTGTCTGTAAAACGTTTTGCCAAACCATTGAGCAATGCTCCACCACCGGTCAACCACACACCGTTGCGTACGATGTCGGCGTACAATTCAGGAGGAGTGTTTTCCAATGCGCTTAGAATAGCCATTTCAATTTTTGCGATCGATTTCTCGATGCAATGAGAGATCTCCTGATAAGAAACAGGAACTTTCATTGGAAGGGCAGTCATCTGGTTAGGGCCTGTCACAACATAGTCTTCAGGTGGGTTTTCCAATTCGGTGAGAGCCGAACCGACAGACATTTTTATCATCTCGGCAGTACTTTCACCCACTTTGATGTTGTGTTGGCGGCGCATATGTTCCATAATATCAGCGGTGAGGTCGTCTCCGGCGATACGTATTGATTTATTTGTTACCAATCCACCCAATGAGATAACCGCGATTTCGGTCGATCCACCACCGATATCAACGATCATGTATCCTTCAGGAGCTTCCACATCAAGCCCGATACCAAGAGCCGCGGCCATTGGTTCGTAGATCATATATACATCTCTTCCTCCGGCGTGCTCGGCAGAGTCGCGCACAGCACGAAGTTCTACCTCGGTGCTACCAGATGGAACGCACACAACAATCCGCAGCGAAGTGGCAAAGATTCGATTTTTTGGAAGCGCCATTTTAATCATTCCACGCATCATCTGTTCGGCTGCGTTGAAGTCGGCAATTACTCCATCACGCAACGGGCGAACCGTACGGATGTTTTGGTGAGTACGCCCGTGCATTTGCTGTGCTTTCTCTCCAATTTCTATCACTTTCTCTGTTCGAGTATCTATAGCTACAATCGACGGTTGGTCAACTACCACTTTACCATTATACATAATAATGGTGTTGGCGGTACCCAAGTCCATTGCTATTTCTTGTGTCAATGAAAACAATCCCATAATATGAAGGTTGGTTTTAAATTATTTATTAATGTTTGAAGTGACGGAAGCCAGTCACCACCATAGCCATGTCGTTCTGATCGCAGTAATCGATCGATTTTTGGTCGTTGATAGAGCCACCGGGTTGGATAACAGATACGATTCCCGCCTCTTTCGCTATTTCAACACAGTCAGGGAAGGGGAAGAAAGCATCCGATGCCATTACTGCGCCACTGAGATCGAATCCGAATGATTTCGCTTTTTCAATCGCGTGTTTCAGGGCATCAATACGGGATGTTTGTCCCACTCCGCTGGCGAATAGTTGTCGGCCCTTAGCCAGAACAATCGCATTTGATTTGCTATGTTTAACCAGTTTATTGGCAAACAGTAAATCCTCTATTTCTTCCACACTTACTCCTTTTACCGTCACAGTACTCAACTCTTCGGGCGTTTCTACCTTCAAATCTTTGTCTTGAACCAATACGCCATTGAGAAGTGAGCGGAACTGTTTTGGACTTTCCGAAGTAGCTTTCTGAACCAGTATAATTCTGTTTTTCTTTTGTGTAAGTATTTCAAGTGCCCCCATATCGTAGTCGGGGGCAATGATCACTTCGAAGAATAGTTTGTTGATCTCTTCTGCGGTTTCCTTATCAACCACTCCATTGGTGATTAGGATTCCCCCAAACGCCGAAACAGGATCTCCCGCTAAAGCGTCTTTCCAAGCATCTACTAAAACCGGACGCGAGGCTACACCACACGCGTTATTGTGTTTGAGTATCGCGAAGGTGAGCTCTGAAAACTCGCTTATCAGTGATACCGCCGCGTCAATATCGAGCAAATTATTGTATGAAATCTCTTTTCCTTGCAGTTGATCGAACTGTTTTTCAAAGTTGCCGTAGAAATATCCTTTTTGGTGAGGGTTTTCTCCGTAACGCAATACTTTTACATTGTTCTCGGCAGAACGGAAGGCACTTCCCTCGCCGCCATCAAAATAGTTGAATATGGCTGAATCATACGATGACGACACAGCAAATGCTTCGCGTGCGAAGAAACGACGATCTTCCAACGTAGATTCGGCTCCTTTTTCGTTGAGAAGATCGAGAAGTGGAGAGTATTGACGTTTTGAAGCTACGATGATCACATCTTTATGGTTTTTCGCAGCGGCACGAATCAGTGAAATTCCTCCGATATCAATCTTTTCGATAATGCTTTGTTCATCAGCTCCCGAGGCTACAGTCTCTTCAAACGGATAGAGATCAACAATCACCAAATCAATTTCCGGAATATCAAATTGAGCGATTTGTTGTAAGTCGCTTTCATTTTCACGACGACAAAGAATTCCACCGAACACTTTCGGATGAAGTGTTTTTACTCGTCCACCCAAAATTGAAGGATAGCTGGTCAGTGATTCAACCGATCTGCATGGCATGCCTAAAGACTCTATAAATGATTGAGTTCCGCCGGTTGATATGAATTGTACGCCTTCTGCGTGGAGTTTATTAAGAATTTCATCCAGTCCGTCTTTATGGTAAACGGAAACCAATGCTGTTTTGATACGCTTGGTAGTTGACATATTATACTATTTCGTTGGATAACTATTTGGCATGCAAAGGTAAAAAATTATTTGCTAGCTTACCATACTAAATCCATGCTTTTTTGGCTTAAATCTATGGAGAATTTGATACAAAACAGTGCTTCGATCTATTTGATTCTAAATAGAATGATCCCAATGGTTTATAATGTAGAATGTTATTATTCAATTGTTTGTTTCCGAGAGCCATCTGTCTATCTGCTTTGGGGCTAATTGCCGACTTACAAATTTGTTTTATTTAATGAATATTCTATTCGGTTTTCTATTCATCGAGTAAATTCATCTCTACTTCGAGTTAACACCTCGTTTTCTTTCTTTACCCTCTGTGTGGCATTCGGAAAAGTCTAGTATATTTGCACTATAAATGGTTTGATTCAAACCATTTGTTTGGTAACGGAAGAAAAATGATGAAAGATCAGATGAGTAGTAATTCATACCCTGTGGGTTCGGACGAGTGCATGGTTCTTAGAACCGAGAACCTTGTAAAAAAGTATAAGACACGTACTGTTGTTAATCACGTTTCAATCAATGTTAAACAAGGGGAGATTGTGGGCTTGCTTGGCCCGAATGGTGCCGGTAAGACAACTACCTTCTACATGACAACCGGATTGATCACCCCCAACGAAGGCGAGATATTTCTGAATGATCTGAACATTACCAAATTTCCCGTTTATAAACGAGCGCAAAATGGCATTGGCTATTTGGCGCAAGAGGCTTCGGTGTTCAGGAAAATGAGTGTGGAGGATAACCTTCGCTCCGTACTCGAAATGACTACTCTCACCAAAGAGGAGCAAAAGGAGCGATTGGAAAATCTTATTGCAGAGTTTCGTCTTCAAAAAGTGAGAAAGAATTTGGGCGATCAACTATCAGGAGGGGAACGTAGAAGGACCGAGATTGCCCGTTGTTTGGCTATCAGCCCCAAGTTTATTATGCTTGACGAACCGTTTGCAGGAGTTGACCCTATCGCGGTGGAGGATATTCAAAACATTGTGTCCAAGCTGAAAGATAAAAATATCGGGATTCTGATTACTGACCACAACGTGCAGGAGACACTCTCCATCACCGACCGAGCTTATTTGCTTTTCGAGGGACAGATACTTTTCCAAGGCACTGCTGAGGAGTTGGCTGAGAATCCGGTTGTTCGTCAGAAATATTTGGGAACACAGTTTGAACTGAAGCGAAAAGTATTTTAATAAACTGGATCATTCGGTTTTATATTTCCTGGGTGGGTCGTATCCCGCCATTCGTATTTTCGTTTGATGAAATGATATAACCTCTAAAATCAACCTCTCATGAAGAATCGGCTATTGCTTCTCCTTCTTGTTTTTCCGTACGCTCTGTTGGCTCAATACAATCCCGATGTGTTGGGTAACGGATTCGAGTCTCGTGTGGTAGAAATGCCTTCCGACTACGATGGGAAGGTGGTATGTACGTTGATCAGAAAGCCACTCAAAGATTCGTGCAAGCGCGCTATCCTCTATGTTCACGGCTACAATGACTATTTTTTTCAAACCGAGATGGCAAATTGCCTCTACGATGAAGGGTTTAACTTCTATGCGGTTGATCTGAGAAAATACGGACGATCACATCTCCCCAATCAATCATTTTTCATGGTAAAGGAGTTAAAAGAGTATTTTGCCGACATAGATACTTGTATAGCTATTATCAGACGTGAAGGGGCCGTTGATATCACGTTGATAGGCCACTCTACCGGGGGGCTGATCACTGGATTGTACGCCCACGAACGGCGACATGCTCTTCCTTTCAATCGATTGATACACAACAGTCCGTTTTATGATTTCAATGAATCGTGGTTTATGGAAAATATCGCGATTCCGTTTGTATCCTTTTTAGGGAAATATTTCCCTGATCTTCAAATCTCGCAAGGGGAATCCACCGCGTATGCCGAGAGTTTGTTGAAACAACATCACGGAGAGTGGTCGTTTGATACGAATTGGAAGAAACCAGTGAACAAGTACATTCCGGCTTGTTGGTTTAGAGCGATCCATTTGGGACATGTCACTTTGCAGAAAGGATTACTAATTCCTTGCCCCGTGTTGGTATTGCGATCAGATAAAAGTGTATATGGAAAAGTGTGGACTCCCGATTTTCAAATCGGAGACGCGGTTCTGTCTGTCTTGGATATTGCTAAGTATGCGAAAGGAGTAGCGATTACTCCTCCCAATCAAGTTGTAATCCCCAATGGGTTGCATGATTTGGCGTTGTCCAACCACACTGCCCGCACATTGTTTTATGAGAATGTGCTCCGCTTTATCAAAGAAAACTAAGGATTTGTTGGACGGACAAATTGTCATTGTCTCATTAAATATCAAGATTCAAAAAAAGGAGCATACCTTTTACTCAAAACGAATATTCCTCTTGAGTAAAAGGTATGCTCCTTTTTATTAAAACGTATATTCCTTTCTCGATACTGAAAGAGTTGTCCGATTTCTTGCATTGGGATGATGTAGTTTCTCTGTGGTTCGTTTGCCGAGTGAAGGATGGTAGAGAGCGACAATCGAACGATTCAGATTGCGCACTACATTCCAAAAAGCAATAAAGCCCATCTACCTTTAGTTGATAGATGGGCCTTGAATCAGTTTATTGCCCCTTGAGGGATATTCTTTATTGAGCCGTAGTGGTACCTCCTTGCGCGTTGTCTCCTCCTGATTTCATGTCGTCGTTGTTGATTCCGCGACGTGCTTTCTTGGTTTGAATATTCATTTTACCAAAACGATAGTTGATTCGGATAAAGGCACGTTGTCCCCATTGATAATTTTCGCTCACCGAAGAATATGTGATGTCGTTCATGGTTGTCTTCATCATCTTTTTAGCTGTGAACGGATCTGAGATCCCCAAGGTGATATCCAGTTTCTTGTTTAACAGTTGCTGGGTAAGATTGATCGATGAGTAGTAAAACAATGATCCTTTACCCTGTAGCATGATATAGGGAGACTGAACTCCTCCGAATACAGATACTGCCGCATCTTTCCACAACGTGTGACGTGCGTTCAAGTTGAAATTGAATTGAGCACCTTCGTTGTGTCTTTTCAAATCGCCTTTGGAATCGATGATGGTGTAGCGTACGGAAGCGAAACCTCCGATGTTGAATTTCGCGGTCGGACGATACGATCCGTAAAGGTTCAGATAATACATCTGTCGGGATCCGATGTTGGCATAGGTCGTGTTGCTTCGGCCCTTATCATCGATGAATGAAAATTGTTCAATAGCGTTATCCAGAATTGATCCTCCCCCCGTAAGGCTGACGTTGTACTTAGGATTGAAGGTAGAGTAGTTGGCTTCAACCGCATGGGATATTTCAGAACTTAGATTTGGATTACCGTAACGAATGTTTTGTGGGTCTTGATCGTTCACATAGGGATTCAGGTACCATATTCCGGGACGGGAAAGTCGCTGGGTGTAGGATAGCTTGAAGGTTTGCGTGGGTTTGGGATTAAAGGTTAGGGTAATATAGGGTATCCAGTTGAAGTAGTTGTTTACAAAAGGAGTCGATACAGTGGTTCTGAATGTTCCGTCATTCCATGTCTGCTCAATGCGCATTCCTGCCTTTGTAGAAAACTTCTTGAGTTTGTACACATAACCCAAATAGGCTCCCAATATGTGCTGTTTGTAATCGAGATCATTGTTGCGCGAGGGATCGATTACCCATTTACCTTGTGAGTTGTCATACATAGAAACATCCGTTTCGCTGTCGTTCAGTCGGAGAATGTATTTTACCCCTGCTTCGTATTGATGTTTGTCGGTGATCGGATCGTAGAAGTCGAGTTGAAGGGTGTGATTATTGTTTCCTGCTTTGTTATCGGATTTTTGTCGGTAGGATGGATAATTCAATTCACCGTTCACATTGTTTTCAAACCAAGAGTTGTTGGGGGTCATTTCGTATTTATATGATACGGTGAATGTTTTATTCGGCCGTTTGAAGGTTCGTTGATAGTCGATGTTTGCCGATCCCATACCGAAGATTGATTTTCCTTCTGAAGAGAGTGAATAACGGCGGAAGGGATCGAAGTTTCGAGTGAGATCTTGAGTCACAGAAGAACTGTTGTTTTTCGTATTTCCTACAAATCCCCATCCGGCAGCACTGATCAAGTTGAATGTGTCGATTTCATAACCGAACTCAAATGAGAGACTGTTGGAAAGGCCATTGTACTTTGATTTGGAATCGACGTGGTTGTAGTGTGCATCCTCTAGCTGGAAGTTTTCTCGTCTGGAGAAACTTTCGGATTCAGGCATTCTGAAGAAGTTGGAGAATAGTCCGACATTGAAGGTTACTTTATCAATCTTGGCAGCTACATAGGCGTTGCCTCCCACACCCCCGTATATATCGCCACTCACTCCCACATTTCCATTGTACCCATTGTCTCTGTTCTTCTGAGTGATGATGTTGATTATTCCACCTACTCCTTCGGCTTCGTATTTCGAAGAGGGTGTGGTGATCACTTCAATGTCTTTAATGCTGTTGGCAGGCATGCTCTTGATTACATCCTTGAAATTGTTGGTCATCAGTCCGGAACTTTTCCCGTTGACCAGCACTTTGTAATTGGTTTGTCCGTTGAGTGTGACGTTGTCATCTCCATCGGTTGCCAATAGCGGAACCTTACGGATAATATCAAACGCGGTGGAGGTTTTGGCTTCCGGATCTGATTCAACACTATAGACCAGTTTATCTGTTTCACTCTTAATCAGTGGTTTTTGAGCGGCAACAACCACCTCTTTGAGTTGGACACCTTCTTTCATTTCGATCTTGCCCACATCCAATTTAGTTTCACTTCCGTTGAATTGAATTTTCTTATTGGCTTCTGTGAGTCCTACCGCCGATGCGATAAGGGTGTAGTTTCCGCCGTTCTTGAATTGGATATTAAATTTACCATTACCATCGGTTGCCACTCGATTAATCACACGGGCACTGTCGTTTTGTATTGTAATTGTCGCGTAAGGAACTCCCTCATCGCTGTTTTCGATGGTTACTTGACCACTTGCTATGCGGTTTGAGTTTTGCCCTTGTGCGTTTTCACATAGTAGGATGGTGGTGAGCACAATGCACACTAAAATTTTTTTCATGCTTTTTTATTGATTGAATAATAATGTAAGTACTAATAGAATGTAATAGAGTTGATAATATGGTGACTGAATAAATTGAAAATAACAAATGATTGATTCCATAGCATCTCTACTCTTTCTTGGGGTAATCTTTGAGTTGTTTAATTAATAAATTGATACTTTTTGATGAAATATGTCCCTTTTTTCCGTCCGGAGATAATGTCGGATATGTATCATGCCCCGTAAAGAACATCTCTTCTAAATAGGATTGCAGAGCTTTAGTGAAGATGTTGAGGGTTTCAATAGGTTGATCCTTCGCTTTGACAACCTTTTCCGCTGTAAGCGATATAAGATAGAGTCCTTTTTGTTTGCTTATGTTATCTCTATCCTTGAATGTTGTTTCGGATAGATATGGGGCGGCTAACGCATAAAGAATGTCGATTCTGGAGGTATCTCTTTTGTAAATGTCGAAGTATAAAGATTTCCCTTGTTCCTCGGTTTCTTTTCTCTTCATCATTATCTCTGCTTTATATTGATCGGAGAGCATAACAATAGCCGGATTGGGCCTTAATAGGGAATCTACTCGGTGGAGTAGGGTTAAACCTATTTGAGGGTCATATGTTTTGCCTAAAGCCGCACCGAGCAACA
>JBKEBB010000001.1:0-11647 GCA_047972845.1 Bacteroidales bacterium | reverse complement strand
TTGCTGTAAAGGCGAAGCTGATAAATATCCAGTGCCAGCAGATTGCCTTGCACCATGGCTCCAAAAATAAATAGTAAAACTACCCGTTTGACTATTCTTCGATACATTTTCCCCGAGGAGGTTTCGCCCTTGAAATAGCCACTGAATGCAAAGGGCATTGACACTCCTGCCATGAACATAAAAAGCGGCATGATAATATCCCAGAATGCGAATCCATGCCATTCGACATGCGAGAATTGGGAACGATAGAGTGTTTCCAGTGCTGGATTGGCAGATGCTCTGGTAAGAGCTCCGAGTAGCGGTTGGAAGAATCCAAGACAAAACAGGTCGAATCCTCTGAGGACATCCAGTGATTCTAAACGTTGCGGTTTCATGCGGTATTAGTGTTGTTTGTGTGTTTTATCAGAAGATATGGTTTACTTGTATCCTAAGAGATCTTTTCAACTCCTATTCCATGTTTTCCAGAAGGTATAATACGTCCATCAATCAATTCAGCTCCTCTGAAACAGTCATTTCCGATGAGTAGATGTCCATCCAAGTCGGCCCAATCAACAAAATGAGACAATTGCGCGGCCGCCGAAATGGCACAAGAGGTTTCGGTCATGCATCCCAACATTATTTTTACCTCACTTTTTCGGGCTTCCTCAATAATACGACAGGCTTCTCTGATGCCTCCGCATTTCATTAGTTTAATATTGATTCCGGAGTAACTCTCTTTTGCTCGTTTAAAGTCTTTCATTCCTTGAAACGCTTCGTCGGCTATAATAGGAATAGGACTTCTGGCTGTTAGCCACGCTGCATCATCGTACTGTTCTTTTGGCATGGGTTGCTCAATAAAAACAACCCCTTGCTCATGACACCATTCCGCCATATCAAGGGCGAAGTGTTTATCGCTCCAACCTTGATTGGCATCCACGCAAAGAGGAACATCGGTTACTTCACGTATTGTTTCGATCAATAAACGATCTGTGGGACTGCCTAACTTCACTTTGAGAATTCGGAACGAAGAGGCTTCAATTGTTTTTCTGCGAATCATATCAGGAGAGTCGATTCCTATGGTGAACGAGGTCGGAGGAATGTTGTTTATCTCTCCACCCCACTTCTTACACCATGAAAAACGGTTGATTTTACCATACAAATCGTGAATAGCAATATCTATCGATGCCTTTGCAGCATGGTTATCCGGCGCGATAGAATGAATATAATCAAGCATATAATCAATGTCATATTTTATTGACAATTGATTGATATCTATTTTATTATAGAAATTTACTACTGATTCCTGATTTTCTACTAAGTATGGAGGTAAAGATACTTCTCCGTAACCAATCATTCCATTTTCTTCCAACTCTACCAATACTGCGGGAGTGGTTGTGCGCGAAGAGTTAGAAAGAGTGAACCGATTGCGCAGTTCTAATGTATATAGTCGATAGCTAAGTTTCATTTTGTTAGTAGTAATCAGGTTAAAACTGTGATTCTCAAAATTAGTTCAAATGGATATTATATAACTGAATTAAGATGTTTTTAATCACTTGAAATAAATGGGAATTTTCCCATTAAACAATGAATAATTGTTTTCGTAAAAAGAAATAAACGTTTTCATAAAAAGGAGCATACGTTTCACGCAAAAGGTATATACGTATTGTACAAAAGAAGCGCTCCTTTTTTATTGATTTATTGGTGCCTGATTTCTAGTTATTTAATCATTTTTTGTAACGTGTCTGTGTAGGGTGGATAAGCTATGCCCTTTTCTGTTACTATGGCTGTAATTAAATGGTAGGGAGTAACATCAAACGAGGGATTGAATACGTTTATCCCATCGGGAGCCATCGGGTTTTCGTACCACATATGGCTTATTTCAGTGCGATCACGCTCTTCAATGTGTATGAATTCCCCGCTTTTGCATGCCGGATCAATTGTAGATGTTGGTCCGAGTACATAAAAGGGTATTCCGTAGTGATTGGCAAGGATTGCTACTCCTGAAGTTCCAATTTTGTTGGCCACATCGCCATTCATCGCTACCCTGTCGCATCCCACCAATACGGCCTGTACCCAACCTTTACTCATCACTATGGAGACCATATTATCACAAATCAATGTGACATGTACCTTCGCCCGTGATAGTTCGTATGCTGTCAGTCGGGCTCCTTGAAGCAAGGGGCGCGTTTCGTCGGCATAGACAGCAAAATTATATCCTTTTTCTTGTCCCAGATAGATTGGAGCAAGAGCCGTTCCATATTCCGATGTGGCAAGTGATCCGGCATTGCAATGGGTGAGTAATCCCATACCGGGAGTGAGCAAAGAGAGTCCGAGTTCTCCGATACGACGGCATGCCGCGGCGTCTTCGCTATAGATAGCTTCCGCTTCGCACAAAAGTAAATCTAACAGCTTACTTACTGATTGATCCAGATTTATCTCCACTACCCTTTCCATTCTCCTTAGCGCGGCGGAAAGATTGACAGCCGTAGGACGCGAGCTGTCGAGATATTGTGTGAGTTGGTAGAAATTGGTTGTGAATGCCTCTGTGGAACAGTTTTTCCATTGCAGCGCGCAAACATACGAGCCAAAAGCGGCAGTTATACCGATTGCCGGCGCTCCTCTTACACGAAGTTTGTATATGGCTTCCCATATGGACTCGGCTGTTCTCAACTCCAGATAGACCTCTTCGCGAGGCAATCGGGTTTGATCGATAATCAGTACCGACGTTTTATCTTTATTCAGACGGACAGTTGAAGGAATAACGTTCATAAACAAAGCAGGGACAGACGTAAATGTCTGTCCCTGCAAAGATACATATTATGCTGAAAAACGGTATTAATCCAACAACAGTTCCATCACCTGAACGGCTGCTTTTGCAACAGATGTTCCGGGACCGAAGATTGCGGCCACCCCTTGTTTGTACAGAAAATCGTAATCCTGAGCGGGGATAACACCACCTGCAATCACGATAATGTCTTCACGACCAAGTTTTTTCAACTCTTCCATTACCTGAGGAATCAACGTTTTGTGTCCGGCGGCCAATGATGACACGGCAAACACATGCACGTCGTTTTCAACAGCTTGTTTCGCACTTTCGGCAGGAGTCTGGAACAATGGTCCCATATCCACGTCGAATCCGCAGTCGGCATACCCTGTTGCTACCACCTTGGCACCACGGTCGTGACCGTCTTGACCCATTTTGGCAATCATGATACGAGGTTGACGACCCTCTTTCTTAGCAAACTCAGCAGTCATTTGAGTTGCGCGGATAAAGTCTTCGTTTGAATTGGTTTCTGATGAGTACACGCCTGAAATAGTTCTGATTATAGCTTTATAACGTCCAACAACTTTTTCACAAGCATAGGAGATTTCACCAAGAGAAGCACGAACACGAGCCGCTTCAACAGCCAGCGCCAATAAGTTTCCTTCTTTGGTCTCTACACATTTGGTGATAGCCTCCAAAGCAGCCTGAACGGCGGCTTCGTCACGGGCGGATTTCAACTGATCAAGACGTTCGATTTGCTGTTTGCGAACCGATGTGTTGTCCACCTCAAGAATATCGATCGGATCTTCTTTTTCGAGACGATATTTATTCACACCCACAATGGTTTGTGTTTTCGAGTCGATACGAGCTTGTGTGCGCGCGGCAGCCTCTTCGATGCGGAGTTTAGGAATACCAGTCTCAATCGCTTTAGCCATACCACCGAGTGATTCAACCTCTTCGATCAGTGCCCATGCTTTTTGAGCTAATTCTTCAGTGAGACTCTCTACATAGTAAGAACCTGCCCATGGATCCACCTCTTTACAGATGTATGTTTCTTCCTGAATGTAGATCTGAGTGTTACGAGCAATACGTGCTGAGAAGTCGGTTGGAAGGGCGATTGCCTCGTCGAGTGCGTTGGTGTGGAGTGATTGAGTATGTCCCAAAGCGGCTCCCATCGCCTCGATACAGGTACGACCTACGTTGTTGAATGGATCTTGCTCGGTCAATGACCAACCTGATGTTTGCGAGTGTGTACGCAATGCCAGTGATTTTGGGTTTTTTGGGTTGAACTGCTTAACGATTTTCGCCCAAAGCATACGTGCGGCACGCATTTTGGCAATTTCCATGAAGTGGTTCATTCCGATTGCCCAGAAGAAAGAGAGACGCGGAGCGAACGAGTCGATATCCATGCCTGCGTTAACTCCCGCGCGAAGATATTCCAATCCGTCGGCGAGTGTGTAAGCCAACTCGATATCAGCGGTTGCACCTGCTTCCTGCATGTGATAACCTGAGATTGAGATAGAGTTGAATTTAGGCATGTTCTTTGAGGTATATTCAAAGATATCGGCGATGATGCGCATTGAAAATTCGGGAGGATAGATGTAAGTATTGCGCACCATGAATTCTTTCAAAATGTCATTTTGGATGGTTCCGGCCATTTCATCCAACTTAGCACCTTGTTCCAATCCTGCATTGATATAAAACGCGAGAATAGGAAGAACGGCACCATTCATGGTCATAGAAACAGACATTTTGTTCAATGGAATACCGTCAAACAATACTTTCATGTCCTCAACCGAGCAGATGGATACACCGGCTTTACCTACGTCGCCAACTACACGCTCGTGATCGGCATCGTAACCACGGTGAGTGGCAAGGTCGAATGCTACAGAAAGACCTTTTTGACCTGATGCAAGGTTACGGCGGTAGAATGCGTTTGACTCTTCAGCGGTTGAGAATCCGGCATACTGACGGATTGTCCAAGGTTGCATGGCATACATACCGGTATAAGGACCACGAAGATATGGAGGAAGTCCGGACACGTAGTTGAGATGTTCCATTCCCTCAAGATCAGACTTGGTATATGCCCCCTTCACGGGAATTTGTTCAGGAGTCAGCCATTTAGACTCAATCCCGCTCTCTTTTGCCCAGGATTCGATGTCGGCGGGTTTAATCCCGTTCAACAGATCCGTTGGACAACTGTTTTTAAGATTTGCTCTCATGTTTGTGATTTATTATTTACTTGTTATTTCTTATTTATGCGGAGTTGTTCTTATAAAATAGGGAACAACACCAGTACAGCAATGTCCCACAATGTATGTGAAATCATAAGAGTGGTCAGGTTTTTATTAAAACGATACATCAGCCCCCATATTGTTCCGGCTACAGCTGCTGCCAAAATAAGCATCAGGTTGAATGACCAGATGTGAACCATGGTGTAGATGGCGGTAGCCATAAAGAACCCGACATTGGGGCTAAACCGGCGACTCAGTTGTTCTTGCACATATCCCCTCCAGAAGAGTTCTTCTGCCGGACCGATAAGGCAAAGAAAAACAATAATCTGCGATTTGACACCTCCGTCTCGTATAGTATATACGCTATGGACTTGATCTTTGGCAAAATCAAATAGAAATGCCGCCACTTTGTCACCGATGAAAAAGACGCACCACAATACTACGGCACTGATTATTCCTAATGCGACTGCTTTGAAGTTGAAAACGAAGCATTGTTTCCACACCTCTCCGAACCATACGGCAAATGCTGTGAGGATCATTGCGGCAACTGACATAAGCGACCAAAAGTCGGCCAACTCTTTTGTCCACGGTGAAAACATAAAGAACCACCAGACGGCAGCAAATAATATGGCAAAAATCAATTTTTTCATCTTACTATATTAGTGTTTTAATGAGTCCAATAATCGGTTCAATAATTAGAGCAAGTGATAACGCTACGCTGAATGCCATCTGAAGTTTGGCAGTTGATTCATCCAACCCTACGAGTGCGGAAATGTTTTGTTGTGCTTGACCCATTGTTTTTTGACAATTCATCATCAATGGAGCTACAAGCAATACTGAAACAATCGCATAGAGAGGAATCTTACCAACCAGAGCCAGTCCGATGATAATTAACGCGGCTAATCCGAGTAACCCTTTGTAGTAGTAAACAGACCATTTAATACCGAGAATTGACGCGAATGTCTTAATTCCGGCTTTTGTGTCGCTTTCTATATCAAGGGTGTTGTTAGCATGAAGAATCCCTACGGTAATAAAACCGATAGGTATCGACAAGATCATATACATCGGATCGAGATCACCTGTGAGTACTACTCCTGACCCAAGCATTGCCATCGGACCAAACGCGAGGAATATCAATAGATCACCCAACGCACGAAACTTAAATAGGTAATAACCTATCGCGCTTCCGATTCCAAAAAGGCCAATCAATAATAGTTTCACACCAAAATGAGATACTACAAGATAAAGCCCGATGAACGAACCAATGAGAAGCAGTATCAATCCATACCAAAACACTTCGCTTGGTTTGAATAGCCCGCTGACAATGGTTTGTACGCAAACGGTCTCTTTGTTGTCAATTCCTTTGTTGTAATCATGGAAATCGCTGATCAGATTGCCTCCCGCATGAATCAAAATAATACCAACAATGGCAAGTAGTCCAAATCCCCAATTTACAGTGTCTGAAACACCATATATATAAAAGGTATAGGCTATCGCCACAATGACAGGCATCACTGAAGCAGGAAACGACCAAGGTCGTGTTGCGATTATCCAGTCTTTAATCGTTCGGTTAGACATTGCAATACATTGTTTAAATTGCTGAATGGAGTTACAGTAGTTGAGTATTGTATTTTTTCAATGTTTCAAGTACGTTTGAACGAACATTGATAAATTCGGTAATACCTTGTGCTTTCAATTCATCCGCACAAGCAGGAGCACCTGCAACAACAAGGATTTCATTTTCGATCAATGCTTTTGCTTCCGGTGCGAATTGTGCATATTCGTCGTCGCTTGAGCAGAGAACAATGATGTCGGCACCTTTTTCTTTTGCGGCAGCAACACCTTCAGCGATTGTTGAGAATCCAAGATTGTCGATTACTTGATATCCCGCGCATCCAAAGAAATTGCATGAGAACTGGCTGCGAGCAAGACGCATAGCAAGACTACCGATAGTAAGCATAAATGCTTTAGGACGTTTGCCTGATCTTTCAGTTTCCAAACGTAAAGCTTCAAATTCAGAAGCACCACGATCGAAGTTTAGGGTTTGTTGTTTTCCCGACTCACATCCGCATGAGCAGCAGCATTCCTCATTTAGTTTTTGATTGGCTGATTCGTTGAAGTTGGGGAACTGATTTGTTCCAAGAAGAGTTTCTTTACGAGCGGCTACGGCTGCACGACGTGCTTCACCGGCCTTGTTCACCTCACTCACCACATATCCTTCGTTCATTGCAGCGAGGAATCCTCCCATTTCTTCCACTTTGAGAACTACGTTCCATGCTTGTTCGGCGATTGAAGCGGTTAGATTCTCAATATAGTATGAACCTGATGCAGGATCAACTACTTTGTCGAAATGGCTCTCTTCTTTCAATAAGAGTTGTTGGTTGCGTGCGATGCGCTCAGAGAATTCATCCGCACATTTATAAGTTACATCGAAAGGAAGTACTTCAATCGAATCCACTCCTGCCAATGCGGCAGACATAGCTTCAGTCTGTGTGCGCAACAAATTCACATGTGCATCGTAAATAGTCATGTTCCACTCAGATGTTTCAGCATGGATTGCCATCTTAGCAGCACAGCGACACATTCCGTCAGGCTGATTTGATGGACATTCGAACAAACATTTAGGTTGGTATGCGGCAACAATATTTGCCCAAAGCATACGTGCGGCACGGAATTTGGCTATTTCCATGAAATAGTTGGAACCCACGCCAAAGTTAAACTTGATTTTCTTAGCAATCAATGAGAGTTCGAACCCTTTATCACTCAATTGAGCGATCAGTTCGTTACCCCATGCGAGTGCAAATCCCAGTTCTTGGTAGCTATATGCACCTGCATTGTTGAAATAAACAGGGTTTACGGCGAAAACACGGAAACGAGGCAACGTTTTAGAGGCAACAAAGATAGCTGCGTACACATCGATCATGTTCTCCATTTTCTTACCACGAGCCATTTCACGGCCAATTGGGTCAAAATTGATTGATCCGAATACTTTCATCACATCACATCCCTTCTCTGCTACATAAGCAGCATAGATTTCAACCAATGACACGGAAGCTTTGGCGCATGTTTTGAAGTTTACTTCAACTGATTCAAGATCTATTCCTTCGAGCAGGATTGAGATATTTTCAGCTTTTACATCATCACGGTCGATGATGAAGTTGAATGAGGTTACTCCTCTTTCAAGTAAACCCAACGCTTTTGCGTTAGCTGTTTTGAAGCATTCTACTTCAATGGTTTGACGAACCTTCCAATTGTTGTCTGTTTTTGTACCGCGAATAAAAGGAAATTGTCCGGGGAGTGAATCGGTCTGTTTCATACCCTCAATATCCTCCGCGCGATACATGGGTTTAACGGAGAATCCTTCATTGGTGCGCCACATCAACTTCTTGCTGAAGTCGGCACCTTTCAGATCGGCCGTTACTTTTTCCATCCACTGTTCGGTCGTAACAGCGGGAAACTCCGTGAAGAGTTTTTTCTTTGTTTCTGCCATAAAATATTAATTGTTAAGGAAAAAATAAATGTTGTGTACTCTCCCTATTCAAAAAAAAATAAGCCACTGATCTGTTCATTGCTTCGGCAAAAACAAATTCATGACGTTGAATGGGGAGCAGTGTGTTTTATTATATTTGGTGCAAAGGTACTGCTTTTGGTTGAATTAGACTACTTAAAGACTAAAAATTGCACTGATACTATCGAGGCTAAATAAGGTAAAAAACAGTATTGTATGAGAAGATTTCATAAATCGGAAGTGCTAAACAACGAACTAATTTAGTTTAATAATTACTAATTGGGTTTATTTGTATGATAATTCATTACATTTTCTCAAATTAATCATTCCAGTAATATCAATTAAACCTTTACGCTCATGAAAAACAATCTTATTTATCATCTTCTAATCTTAATGCTCATAGGAACAATCGCTTGTAATAAGAAGAATGACAAAGACTATTTAACACAAGTCTTATCTAATCTCGAGAAGATTCAAACAGCCTCTTATTATGTAGATATTGAAGGTTGGCTTCCCGGTGATACAGCTTCAAAGAGAAATCTGTCCTATTTTATTAAGGAATATGCCAACCCATCGGATTCAACAATTGGATCTAAGTTTGTTTGGATGGATGTCAATGATACTACATTGTTTGAGTTTGGATATGATGGTATGATCAGTGCGAGTGCTTATCATGACAAAAATGGTATTCTTGTGGATGACTTTACGGCACGTCCTCTTCCATTTAGGCCTATTAATGTTCCATTTTTTAATCGCGTAAGTAACATTATCCGTTACATACTCGAAACACCGGACAGTATTACCGTTGAATCCCAAGATATGGGAGATCATTATCACTACAAACTGACTATACTAGAAGATGATCAGGTAGAGTTCTTTGGTAAAGCGCATCACATTAATAATCCGTATCAACAAGATCCGATATCCAGATACGAACTTTGGATTAGTAAGAAGAATAATATTCCGCATAAACTAAAAAGAGAGATGTCGCATGATATAAATATCACTGTTTGTAGAAATCCTGAATTAAATACATTATCTCTTTCCGATTTCAACCTCTACGATTACTTTCCTAAGGGATACGAAATTAGAAAATATGAATTGAGATCTAATACAGCGGAAGTACCTAATGCTTTGATCGGCAAAAGATCACCTGAGTGGACATTGAATAATGTAGATGGGAACAAGGTTTCTTTGGCCGATTTTAAAAGTAAGGCTGTTTTAATTAATCTGACCGGAATCGGTTGCGGTCCTTGTCTAATATCCATTCCATCCTTGAACAAGCTAATGAAAGATTATAGTAGTGAACATCTTTCTATTGTGGCGATAGAGTGTTGGGGTCGTAAAAAGGAATCGATTAAGCAATACATCAATAAGAACCATATTGATTATCCGATGTTGGAAGGCTCTTCAACCATTCAAGCCGACTATCAAACCAAAGGTTCGGTGCCTGTCTTCATCCTTTTAGACAAGGATCGTGTTGTGAGAAATGTTTTCAATGGGTTTAGTCAAAGTTCAACGGAAACGGAGCTTCGTAAAGCCATCGACTCGATCTTGTAACTGTTTGCACTCTTCTTTTCAAATCGAGAAGAAGAGTGCTCCTCCTTTTATATTCCTCTATATTCATTTATTGCTTCAATCATCGCTACTACGTTTTCAATGGGCGCGTTGGCTTGAATATTATGAACGGCATTAAATACAAATCCTCCTGACTGATTTAGTGTTTCGCATTGTCGCAATACATGATCCCTTACCTCCCGAGGAGAGGCCGACGGGAGTATTTTCTGTGTATCTATGCCTCCACCCCAGAATGTCAATCTATCTCCAAATTCTTTCTTGATTCGCTCCGTATTCATATCCTTGGCATTTATTTGGAAAGGGTTGATGATGTCGAAACCTGACTCTGAAAATGCTTTTAAAAGAGGATATACAGCTCCACACGAATGTTTGAATACCTTCCACGTGGTATGTTGGTGAATCCAATCGTTCAATCGACGATAATGGGGTGCCCAAAGCGTATTAAAGGTCTCGACAGAACAAAATTGGGAATCCTGTGTACCAAAGTCCGTTCCACACGTAAATACCACATCCACTTTATCTCCAATCCTCTCCCACAGTTTTCTGTAATTGGCGATCGCGATGTCTGTTTGAAGTTCAAACATCCGATTCACATGTTCACTTCGAAGAATGGTTGACATATACCATTCACTCACGTTACGAATTCCTTTGGGAGTTTTCAGTCCCATTCCCGGAATAAAAGCGATATCTCCCAGCGCTGTTCCTCCGAAACTGGCAACAATTCCTTTGTTCTTTTTAGCTATTTGATCGGCATGTGCCGTGAAAAAGGCAAGATCTTCATCGGAGATATATCCAAACTCTTCAATATTATCTTCAGCAGTTAAGGACGAATCATCCACCTCTTTGCCCCTCTCAATCGCATTAAAGAAATAACATCCTTGAGGCATAACAGCCGAAGGAGGAAATGAAGTATCGCCTTCCGCGAATACATACACATCTCCCTTTGCATCGGGTGTCATGTCAATTTGTTTGCTGATTTGGATCATCTGTCCCCACCACGTTTGTTGTTCGTGATACTCCGTTTGAGTGGACGAAAACATATTTTTCTTTCCGAATAACGGAACGCAGTCAATGCCTATAATTTGCTGCAATTCGTCATCCACCTCCCCCAACATTTGAAAAGGTTCCACAACCTTTACAGGACACTCTTCCAATCCGTAATGTCTTCTCAATTCGGCAACTATTTTGCAGTGAATACCCGTTACCGCGGTTGCTCCGAAGTCGACAACAAGCCGATCCGGTTGCTTATGATTCAGCGATGCATTCAGACGCTCTTTTGCATTCATGGTGGTTGATCTTTTCTTGGTTAAGTGAATCTTGTAGGGTAATACTCAATAAATCTTCATAATTAATTACCAAACTTTTACTCGCCATCTCCCCTCTCCTACCTGTTCAAAAGGTCCGGCGGTTGGCGACTTTGAATCTCGCGGTTTACCGAAATAGTCACGATCAATTGATATTGGTGTCCCGTCGGCATTTTCGTAAGGGAGTAGTGTCATGAGCGGTAGTCCAAGCATTTTACTCTCTATTCTCTTTGTCTCTACTCTTTTCAACGCCTCTTCATCGCACATTACTGTAAGATAC
>JBKEBB010000384.1:0-17838 GCA_047972845.1 Bacteroidales bacterium | reverse complement strand
GTACGACCGCGTTGTGAAAATCGGATAAAACAGCCCCTCCGCAAAAAGGAATATACCTTTTGATCAAAACGTCTGCTCGTCTTGATCAAAAGGTATATTCGTTTTTGGAAAAACGTTTGCTCCTTTTTTGACGACAGTATATAAACAAAAAGCCGACCCACATTTTACTGTCGGCCGGCCTTCTGTTTAGAGGATTCAATCCCTTTTAGTATCTGTAATTATCAAGATCATCCAATGAGAATCCTTTGATAAAGTTGTAGTGTCCATTCACCTGAGCTTCCCCGTAGTTGAGATAGATCTCGGCAGAACGACGGAACGAATCGCATTTTGACGCGTCGAATACCAACAGATAGCCCATTACGATATGTCCCACCATTTCGTACAAACGACGTCCGTGGAAGCTGGTCAGCTCCGTATTGTTACCCTCTTTCACTTTATCGAGTGCTTTCTCGAGCAATCCGGTCATAGCAATCAATCGACTGCGGAGGCTGAACAAATCGGGAGCAATCTCGCATGCCTCGTATTCCTTAATCTGATTGATATAGGCTCCGTTGGTCATGTGAGGCAATGCCGCCACCACCTGCAACTGGGTGGTTCCTTCGTATATAGAAGTGATACGCGCGTCACGATAGATACGTTCGCACGCGTAATCCTTCATAAATCCCGATCCACCATGAATTTGGATGGCATCATAGGCGTTTTGGTTGGCAAACTCACTACTTAATCCTTTTCCAAGGGGAGTGAAGGCAGTAGCTTTACGGTTGTACAATTTATATTCGTCGCGCTCTTCGTTTGTCAATTTACGCTCCTTCGAGATATCTTCCAACACCTTGTACATATCCACAAAACGACAAGTTTCGTACAATAATGAACGTGAAGCGTCGAGTTTCGCTTTCATAAGAGAAAGCATTTCATATACCGCAGGGAATTCAATAATCGCTTTGCCGAATTGTTGACGCTCTTTGGCGTATTGGAGAGCCTCACGATACGAAGCTTCGCACACCCCTACCGACTGGCCTGTAATACCCAGACGAGCGGCATTCATCAACGCCATCACATACTTGATCAAGCCCAAACGACGCTCACCGCACAGCTCGGCTTTGGCATTACGGAACACCAATTCACAGGTAGGAGATCCTTTGATACCCATCTTGTTTTCGATACGACGAACAGTTACACCGCCATCATTTTTATCGTAAATAAGCATTGATAATCCACGACCATCCTTTGTTCCTTCTTCGGTACGCGCGAGTACAAGGGCAATGTGTCCGTCTCCGTTGGTGATGAAACGTTTCACTCCATTCAAACGCCAGCAGTTGTTTTCCGCATCAAAGTGAGCTTTGAGCATCACGGCTTGAAGGTCTGATCCTGCATCGGGCTCAGTAAGGTCCATTGCCATGGTCTCTCCGGCACATACTCGAGGTAGATATTTCTGTTTCTGCTCCTCGCTACCAAATTCATAAATGGTTTCGGCGCAATCCTGCAATCCCCAAATGTTTTCAAAGCTCGCGTCGGCACGACTCACCATATCGGCAGCCACCATGAACGCGGTTAATGGAAAATTAAGTCCGTTGTAACGACGGGGAAGAGAAATACCCATCAACCCGGCTTTTACTATCGCGTCAATATTTTTCTGAGTTCCTTTGGCATACACCACGCGTCCGTCTTCCACACGGGGACCTTCGTGATCCACATCTTCGGCGTTAGGTGCAATCACCTCCGCGCATATCTCGCCAGCTATCTCGAGAACCTTCTCGTAGCTGTCCATCGCATCTTCAAAATCTACCGGCGCATAGTCAAATTTCAGCACATCGGTATATCCTCTCTCTCTGAGTTCAACGATCCGTCGCATCAACGGATGCGATAGATGATGTTTAAATTCCGGGGTATCTAAAAAGAAGTTAGCCATAATTTATTTGTCGTTATAGGAGTTAATGAAGTCAGGAATATTAATGAAGTCAGGAAAAGAGGAATAAAACTCAACTATCGGAACATATCACCTCATATTATCGGAGTGTTCCCCTCTCCGCCGGATAAGTCGTCGTACCGACTCTCTTACCTCCTTCACATCCTCAACTTCTCTAACTTCCTTTACTTGGAATTTTGTTTATAATACTTAATCATTTTAGGGAGTACCTCTTCCACACTTCCGGTGATCACATAGTCGGCTATGGCGTTGATAGGTGCCGCCGGATCGGTATTGATGGCGATAATTATCGAACTTTCCTGCATTCCGGCAATGTGTTGGATTTGGCCTGAGATACCGCAAGCAACGTAGAGTTTAGGGCGAACAGTCACACCTGTTTGCCCGATCTGACGTGCATGTTCGCAGTATCCTGCATCTACAGCCGCACGAGAAGCACCTACTTCGGCTCCGATCGTTTCGGCCAATTTGTACAACAGGTCAAAACCCTCTTTCGAACCTACTCCGTATCCTCCTGCAACAACAATGGGAGAGCCTTTGAGGTTGATCTTCGATTTCTCCATATGGCGTTCGATCACTTCGATGGCGAAATCGCTATCTGAAACATATTCCGCCACATTGAAACGAACGACCTCTCCTTTATATTTAGGATTCAATATCTCCTTCTTCATTACGCCTTCGCGTACGGTAGCCATTTGAGGACGGCATTCGGGATTGACGATGGTTGCCACAATATTTCCTCCGAAAGCCGGACGAATCTGATACAACAGCTTCTCGTACACTTTTCCCTCTTTTTTCTCCTCGTGAGGTCCTATTTCGAGCGATGTACAGTCAGCAGTCAATCCGCTGTGAAGAGCCGACGACACACGTGGACCCAAGTCGCGGCCTATACTGGTTGCTCCCATCAGACACACCTGAGGTTTCAGCTCACTGAACAGTTTGATTAGGATGGATGAATGGGGCAAAGAGGTGTAAGGATACAGACGGGGATCGTCGAATACATAAACCGTATCGGTTCCATAAGGGAAGAGTTGTTTCTCCACGCCCTCAAGTCCGGTTCCAATCACAACAGCCTCCATCTTACAGCCCAACTCATTGGCCAAGCTGCGTCCTTTAGTCAATAACTCAAGACTCACATCACCGATGATGCCGTCTTCAATCTCGCAATATACAAATAGATTGTTCATACTTTCTTATCCGATGGTGTGGTTGGTTATCAATTCTTTCATTAACTCATCAATATGGGAATCAGAAGCGGTTAACACCTTGTTCTCCTTAGCTTGAAACACCACATTTTCGATCTTCTTCACCTTAGTGGGCGATCCGCTGAGTCCTACTTGCTGCAATTCGGCGCTAACGTCGTTCACTCCCCAAGCAACCAAGTCAAGGTATGGACGACAGCTGAACAATCCAGTGTAGTCGGTATTACTTTCCTGCTTTTCCAAGTCGGTTTTCGCATATTTGTACTTCTGAAGCAAACGGGCATTACGTGGACGACACTCATCGGCCGATCCATTGACAGTTACCACCAGAGGCATATTGGCACGAACTACCTCCACTCCTCTTTCGAGACGACGCTTCACAGTCACTTTTCCATCCTTCACCTCCTGAATGGCTTCAGCATAGGTCACCTGATTCAATCCAAGCTTCTCTGCTACCTGAGGTCCTACCTGAGCGGTATCGCCGTCAATAGCCTGGCGACCGCAAATAATAAGATCTGCTCCGCCCATTTTACGGATAGCGCAAGCCAAGGCATAAGAGGTAGCCAACGTATCAGCTCCCGCAAACGCGCGATCGGTCAGCAATACCCCTCCGTCGGCTCCTCTGTAAAGACCCTCACGAATAATATCGGCAGCACGTCCCGGACCCATTGTCAATAGCTGGATGGTTGTTCCCGGAAATCGATCTTTCAACTGCAACGCCTGCTCTAAGGCATTCAGATCTTCCGGATTGAAGATAGCGGGAAGCGCGGCGCGGTTTACCGTTCCATCAGCTTTCATCGCATCTTTCCCGACATTTCTGGTATCGGGAACTTGTTTAGCAAGTACAATAATCTTCAGACTCATTGTTTCTTTTTTTGTTATGATTCTTGTTTTTAATCCACGACAGGAACAACGAATAGGCGCGTAGATTACGTATTTCCGATACACCGATTGCACACAATCCGTCATTTTGTGTTGACAAAATTAATAAAACATACATTACTCGCAAGATACCATGTTCAAAAACATATTTATAACAGATTATCGTTAGAAGATAACTGATTCTTTTGAATTATAAATAAGGAGTCTTGATTAGTCGGAATGTGAATTGATTATTCTATTTTTGCATTTTACAATGTGCAGTTATCAATAGTATCAAGTGAGCGAATGTACTCTATAATCTAATCGGTATGTAAGGAGCATGCCTACCAAATCAGCAGATACTCTCGAGGGGGGATACTTGTTTGATAGATAGGAAAGATCCATACACGCTAATAAAAGAATAAAAAACGTATGAAAATCATCTGTGTAGGCTGGAATTATGTGGATCACAACAAAGAGATGAGCCACGTGGAGTTGCCCCCAAACCCGGTAGTATTCATGAAACCGGACTCAGCGGTATTGACCAACGGAAAACCCTTCTTTCTCCCCGACTTTTCGAATCGCATCGAATATGAAACAGAAGTGATCGTGAGGATCAACCGGTTGGGAAAAAACATTGAAGAGCGTTTCGCCCACCGTTATTACAACGAGGTTAGTTTGGGTATTGACTTCACCGCCCGCGACCTTCAGCGTGACATCGTTAAAAAGGGTGGCTCGTGGGAGATTGCCAAGGCATTTGACGGATCGGCTGTGATGGGCGAATTTATGCCACTCGAGCAGTTTGGAGAGATTCAACAGCTCAACCTCCGACTCGATATCAATGGAACAACCGTTCAACAAGGCTTTACAGGCGACATGATTTTTCCCGTAAATCGAATCATTGCCTACGTCAGCCAATTCTTCACACTGAAGATCGGAGACGTTATTTATACCGGTACTCCCGCGGGAGTGGGCCCCGTTGCGATCAACGACCACCTTGAAGGTTACATTGGAGATACTAAAATGCTCGATTTCTACGTTAAGTAGTATCGGATAAAACAATAGGGACTGATTCGCAATGCGATTCAGCCCCTATACGATCCGATATAGTCATCCACCAAAATCAACAAATGTCGCCTTGCTCAAACTGCTCCATATCCTCTCAATGATCTGCCTGACTGCTCTCCTCTCAGGACTACACGCGGAGCAACCACGTTGGGCGGAACATTCGGTATTGGAGAAGGGCGATTGGTTTAAACTTCGTGTTGCTTCAACGGGCATTTACAAACTCACCTACGAAGAGTTGCGGGCAATGGGTATAACCCAACCCGAAAAGGCCCATATATATGGTTACGGTGGAGCTCCGCTGTCGGAAGACTTCAACGCAGAGCAATTGGATGATCTTCCCGAAGTGGCATTGTACAGAAGTGTGGGTTCGGACGGTCAATTCGGACCGGGTGACTACATTCTGTTTTATGCCCAGGGACCTATACTCTTTCATGCCAACCGTCAGTCGGCACTCTTTTCAAGAACACAGAATCCCTACTCACTCTACGGATACTACTTTTTGACCGAATCCGACCGTCCGGTCCTCGAAATGCAATCGCAATCGGAAGAAGTGCTGTTTGAAGAGGAGATTGATTTCTTCAACGACTATTATCTACACGAAAAAGAGTTGGCATCGGTAGCCTCGTCGGGACGAAACCTCTACGGGGAAAGTTTTTCTTTTGCTACGTCGCAATCGTTCACCTTTCCCATCGAAGGAGTTCTCCCCCGCCGTGCCAATCTGCGCGTTGAGTTTATCGCGAAGGCTCCTATTCGCACTTCGTTGCAAATAGACTTTGATGTACTTTCCGAAACACGTTATCTCGAAGCCTCTCCTGCCGGAGAGCAGTATGAAAAGGCTCGATTGCTGAGCAGCGATCTACCTCTCACTCCCACCCTGGCTGCCAACCCAACCGTGCAGCTTCGTTATGGGCAAACAGGACATACCAACGTTCGACTCGACTACCTGCTTTATAACTACGTCCGCTCCCTTCGACTTTACGGATCATATACCTTTTTCCGGCTGTCTGATCCCTCTTGGGAAAACATTTCGGTGAAATACCGTGTATCGGCTTCCTCTGCCTCCCTTTTGTTCGATCTGACCGATCGACAAAAGCCCACACTCATCCCCTTCCGTCGAGAGGGTGAGGCAATCACATTTATAGGGAAGAACCGCTATTCGGAGGATCGTCTGATGACAGAATACGCGGTAGTTAATCCATCTGGCTCTCTTCCAAAGCCGGAACTCGTAGGAAGAATAGCCAATCAAGACCTACACGGACTCGCGCAAACAGACATGGTTATCATCACCTCATCGGCTCTCAAATCGCAAGCCGAGCGTCTGGCGGCTTTTCACCAATCGAATGACACATTACATATCACGGTCGTAGAAGCCGAATCTATATACAATGAATTTTCCTCCGGCACTCCCGATGCGACCGCCTATCGTCGCTTTATGAAGATGTTTTACGATCGCAGTCAATCAGTGGGACAACCTCCTCGATATCTATTGCTCTTTGGCGACGGCACATTCGACAATCGGATGATTACCTACAATTGGGCTGCTCATCAGAGAGAGAGTTTCCTCCTCACCTATCAGTCGCATCACTCCCTCAACGAGGTGATGTCATACGTCACAGACGACTATTTCGGATTTCTTGAAAACAGTGGAGGAGAGACTCCTGAAAGGGCTTTTCTCAATTTGGGTATCGGCCGACTTCCAGTCAGCTCTCTGCAAGAGGCTACACAGACGGTGGATAAGATCATTGCGTATGCTTCCAACAGCGAGAGCGGAACGTGGAAGAATCAAGTTGCTTTTATAGCAGACGATGGGGATGGGAATCTTCATATAGAACAGGCCGATGAGGTGGCCCAATATGTGGTAAATAACAGCAAAGATTACGTTGTTAACAAGATATACCTCGATGCGTTCAAACGAGAAACAACGGGTGCCGGATTGCGCTATCCGTCGGTCAACAAGTGGTTGCTTGAGAAGATTCAGTCGGGACTGTTTCTGATTGACTACGTAGGCCATGGTTCCACCTCCGCCTGGGCATCTGAACAGATTATGACGGTGGAGATGATCACCTCCATGCGCAACAGCCGACTCCCTCTGTGGGTCACCGCTACCTGCGACTTCAGTCGATTCGACTACACCTCTCCCTCAGCAGGCGAATACGCGCTGCTCAATCCGAATGGAGGGGCCATCGCCCTCTTCTCCACCACCCGGGTGGTCTATTCGGGCCCCAACCACCTGCTCAACACACAACTCATACGCAATGTGTTCCATAAAGAGGACAATTCCCGTCCCCGTTTGGGTGACATCATGCGAACCACCAAACGGACGTTGGGTAACGATTTCAACAAATTAAACTTCACCCTGCTGGGCGATCCCGCTCTGCGCCTTAACTATCCTGAGTCGAGCGCTTCGCTTGTTACCCTTAACGACTACCTGCCCGACGATACCCCTCAGCAGCTAAAAGCCCTCCAACCAATCCGTCTCACCGGAAAGATCCACCGTCCGACCGGAGAGTTCGACCCCTCATTCAACGGCACAATCCAACTCCGTATGTACGATGCCGAAGAGGAGTACACCACCCTCGACAATGCTCAAACCGGAAAACCCTTCACCTATAAAGATCGGAAAAATATACTCTTTTCAGGAAAAGATTCCGTTCGCAACGGCGAGTTCGAATTCCGCTTCACCCTTCCCAAAGCCATCAGCTATAGCAATCGGCAGGGACGAATGAATTTTTATGCCGAAAATAAAAAGAACGAGGAGGCTTTAGGCCACTTCGACCATTTCATTGTAGGAGGATCTGCCGACACCACACATACGGATGACAAAGGACCTGAGATCATTTCCCTATTTTTGAACAACCCAGCCTTCCAACAAGACAATCGAGTCAACCGAACACCTCAACTGCACGTTGAACTGTCAGACGAAAGCGGAATCAACATCAGCGGCAGTGGCATCGGTCACGATCTGATCGCTATCATCGACAACGATCCCAAACAGAGTTATCTACTCAACGATTACTTTCAACCCACTCTGGGGGAAGCAGGCAAAGGAACCATCCTTTTCACGCTTCCTCCCCTCTCTGAAGGATCTCATCAACTCTTCTTCCGAGCATGGGACATAGCGGGAAACTCTTCTTTCACCACCATTCAATATGAAGTGGTTGAGAATTTGGCTCCGCGACTATTCGATCTCTACGTAAACAATAATCCGGCCTCCGATTACGTTATGTTCTATGTTGTTCACGATCGTCCCGGCACGGCAATCAACCTCCGTATAGAGGTCTTTTCCGTTCAGGGCATCAAGGTGTGGGAACACAACGAACCGCTCTTTGCCGAGAGCTACCGTTCACAAACCATTCCTTGGAACCTTCACGACAATAGTTTGGTTCCGCTCGATTCGGGAATATACCTGTATCGTGCCACACTCACCTCTCACGAAGGAATCGAAACCACGAAAACGAAAAAACTAATAATACGCAACATACGATGAAGAGTACTCTCCGCGAAATAATCACAATACTCACGCTGCTGTTGGTAGCCACCACCGTTTCGGCACAACAATCCGATGGTGGAAAAGAGTATTTCATGCCGGTTATCACCAGCGTTCCATCCTTGAGCATCACCCCCGATGCCCGTGCCGGAGGAATGGGCGATGTCGGAGCAGCCACCTATCCCGACATCAACGCCCAACATTGGAATCCGGCCAAATATGCCTTCAACGACAGTCGTGCAGGCGTATCGCTCTCTTACACTCCTTGGTTGCGTAAGTTGGTAAACGATATTAATCTGGTCTATCTAGCAGGCTTCTACAAGTTGGGTAATTCAGACCTGCAAGCTCTCAGTGCCTCGTTGCGCTATTTTTCGCTTGGCGAGGTAGCCATCACCGACGACAACGGCACACCGATCAATTCCATTCACCCGTATGAAATGGCAGTCGATCTTGGGTACTCACGTAAGCTCTCTGAAAACTTCTCCGGAGCAGTAGCGCTACGCTATATTCTCTCCGACTTCCGCACCGACTCCGAAGGTGCCGTAGGAAACGCCTTTGCCGCCGATGTGGCCGGATACTACCAAAAATACCTCTTTGTGGGACGCAATGAGTGCCTCCTTTCGTTGGGATTCAACATCTCCAACATCGGGACAAAGATCTCTTACGACCACGGCAACACCTCCTTCTTTATCCCCACCAATATGCGACTCGGAGGCAGTTTCTCCTTCCCGATGGACGATTACAATTTTCTCTCCCTGAGCCTCGATCTCAACCGTCTGCTGGTTCCTTCCCGTCCGGTTAATACTACTGGCGACCCGGACGATCCGGATTATCTAAAGAAACTCGACGATTACTACAACATGTCCTCCATAACAGGCATATTCAAATCCTTTGGAGACACTCCCGACGGATTCTCCGGCGAATTGAAGAAGATCAATCTGTCCATTGGTGCCGAATACGACTACAATCACCAGTTTTTTGCCCGATTGGGCTATCACTACGAACATCCGATGATGGGCAACCGCCAGTTCTTCACCTTTGGAGCGGGCTTCAAGCTCAATATCTTCTCACTCGATGCCGCTTATCTGGTCTCGACAGCACAAAGCAATCCGCTCGACCAGACCTTGCGCTTCTCTCTCTCTTTTGATCTCGATGGAATTAAATCAATATTAGAACGATGAATATACGAATTGGACAGGGGTACGACGTACACCGCTTAGTAGAAGGCCGTGAGCTCTGGCTCGGAGGTATTAAAATTGATTATCCGCTCGGACTGCTCGGACATTCCGATGCCGACGTGATAATACATGTATTGTGCGATGCGTTATTGGGAGCCGCGGCACTGCGCGACATCGGATATCACTTCCCCGACAACAGCACTGAATATAAAAACATCGACAGCAAGATCCTGCTCAAACGGGTCATGGAGTTGATACGCGAAGAGGGATACGAACTGATGAACGCCGACATTACCCTTTGTGCCCAACAGCCTAAGATGAACCCACATATCCCACAGATGAAAACGGTAATGTCCGAGGTAATGAATGTTTCCCCCTCTCAACTCTCTATCAAGGCAACTACCACCGAGAAACTCGGTTTCGTAGGTCGTGAAGAGGGAATGGCTGCCTTTGCGGTATGTCTGCTAAAAGGCTCTTCTGAGATATAAATATTCACACTCTTTTTCCTAATACAATCACTATCACCCAACCAAAATAAAAGATCGGTTGGGTGATAGTAAATTTGGTTTCTTCTACTTATATATATATATATTTGCTGACTCTTACCATCTAATTACTCAAAAAAAAACACTCCTTTCCCTCGCTATGAAACAGCCAATCTATACTCAACAACGCATGAAAACAACCATTCAATCTTTTCTCTTCGGAACACTTCTTCTACTATTCTCCTGCCACCAAACCAACAACGACAAACAGTCCATCATACCAATACATGTCGATTTCTCAAACAGAGTCGATATCGATATGGCTCAACGCTCCGATTCATTGGTCATCCTCGAAGCCAATACCGAGTCGTTACTCCAATCCATTAATTCCATTGAAACGATCAACGACAAATTCTATATCTTCTCCAAAGACAAACTCTCCGTCTTTACCGAAAGCGGAAAATTCCTGTTCAATGTGGGCAAAAAGGGCGCGGGAGTTGGAGAATTTAGCGGAATCAATTCGGTGGGAGTGCAGGCAGATACCCTCTATTTGTACGACTTTTCCCAGAAATCAGTCCTGAAGTACTCTCTGGAAGGAGGCTACTTAGGGATAAAAAGATACGAATCATCTGATCCTGCACTTTCGATGGTCTATCCATTCAGAGAGAGTCTGTTTTGTGGCTTAAACAGCTATGCGGGAAACGACACCACAAAGAAATTCACTCTCCTGGCTGAAGACCTGACACCGATTCGACAATTTGGGAACTATCTCTTGAACAGTTGGCACTATTTAGTGCCTTTCTCCTCCTTCAACAACGAGATTCTCTACACCGAATTGTTCAACGACACCATCTATTCGATCATCGGCGGTGCCATTACCCCAAAATACCACATCGACTACGGACCGTCACAACTGTTGATCGACGATTACGATCCCACAAAGACCGTTCAGTACATACTAAATACAGATTCAGATCCCTACTTTATACAAAAAGCATGCCTGACACAATACTTTCAAGAGAACGACCTCTACTCCTGTTTCGCCTTTAAGAAAGAGAAGCAGACACATATCGCCGTTACCAACAAAAAGCAGAACACCACGACCGTGTATCGCCTGTTCAGTTCCGAAGAACACATTTCTCCGTTGATGTTTGTTAAACTCTGGGGTGACCGATTCCTTCTGGCCGGAGTGATGGAAAGCCCAACCGACGGCCAGGATTATCATGTACTTTTGACAATTCATATCCGTTGGGAGGAGGACTGCCTTATTCAGGATAGACTCCCACTCCCCATTTCTTATTGGGGGTATTGCCCATCCATAATTCCAACACGCCTCCTTTGGCAAATTCTTCGTGTTTGAACCAGAACCGATTCAGGCTCTTTCCATTCAACCGAGCCTTTTGTATGTAGCAATTCTCCGCCGAGTTGTTATAGGTCTTAATTACAAACTGCTTGCCTGTGTAGTATGTATTGTCGAGATGAATCACCACCTCATCAAACACCGGAGAGGTAATTTCATATTCCGGATTCAGAGCTGCCGCACCACGCACACTGAACAGGCCGATTGACATCAACGCGCTCACGCCTCCCATCTGTCCTTGGTCTTCGTCGTGTCCTCCGTATCCCTGATCGGGAGTCACCGCTCCATATGCCTGTTCGTTCACTCTGCGCACCCAATATTGGGTCAACCATGGTTTCCCAGCCCAGCTAAATACATGGGCGTTCGAACATCCCGGTTGGTTGGCATAGCTGACATACCCATCGCCGTAACCGAACACAAAATCCTGCGGTGCGGCCATCTCAAACGCATGGTTTAGTTTATTGCTGAGCGAATCATCTCCTCCCATCATACGGGAAAGGTCACGCAGTTGGTGAGACACTGACCATGTGGCCTGCCATGAGTTGGCTTCAATCCACCCGTTCCCCTTCAGCGGATCGGTATGTGTCCATTCCCCCTTGTCATTTTTAGGAAATATCAGGTTGTGCTCCTTATTAAAGAGGGTTTTCCATCCCGAAGCCCGTTTGGCATAATAGGCTGCTTCGGTTGTTTTATTCATTCCCCTGGCCATCTGTCCCAAGGCCCAATCTTGAAAACAGGATTCCAACGTCACTCCCGCGTTACCCGGATGATATCCGTTCTGAATATAGAAGTCACCAATCCCCATTATTCCTCCCGGCTCGTGGTTCCACTGCATCTTATCAAAGGCATGCGAAGCATCCACCTTGGTGAGCAATCCGCGTGTATAGGCCGAAACAATGAGATTGGTTCCCGGACAACCCGACATGATGTAGGTATATCCTCCCGTACACGGTCCGCGGGGAATAAACTTCCCGTTATCGGCATACTGGATCAGCGAAGCCGAGAAATCATCCAACACCTCCGGCCATCCCAATCCCCAGAGTATATTTAGATTCCATTGCGTAAGCCAAAACGCGTCGGAGTTATACATATGAAATCGGCTTTTTCCCGTTTCATCCTTCGGTAGGGTACGTACCTTCGGCTTGATGTTGATGGTAAAGTTGCGAAAACGTTCTCCATCGGTCAGATCGGGATATTGGCCATTCACGTCGTCGATCTTGTGGCGTCCCAAAAGAACATGCCACAGATCGGTGTAGAATTTCACACGTTGGTTCACCGTTCCGCCTTTTGCCTCGATTCGTCCGAGCCACTGGTTCCACTCCTGCTGCGATTCCTTTCTGACACGATCAAAATCCCAATGGTTACAATCCATCTCCATATTCTCACGGGCATTGGATGTACTTACATACGACACGGCAAACTTCACCTTCACCTGATCCCCTGTCTTTACTTGATAACGGGCGGCAACTCCCGACGTCGGTGAGTCGAGGTAGCTTAATACCTCCCGCTCGTTTCGTTTGGTGATCACCGACGAACCGACCAATTCGTCAATTTGAGAGTATCGGCTACTGTCTGCCCAGCCGTTCAACTCGTCAAACGGACGGTCAAATCGGGCCACAAAATAGATCTTCACATTCTCCGGTCCTCCCCAATGGCGACCATAGGTATCAAAGCTTCCCTCAATTTCGTTATTACTTATCTTTTTTACCCGAGCATTCACCATCGTTGTCGAAGCAAGATAACCTCCGAGATTGATCAACAAGTCGCTCACCGCCTCTTTCGTGTAGGTCATTCGATACATACTCACCCGCTCCGTTGCCGTCTGTTCCACCCACATATTGTATCTCTCCAGAAACATCCGATGGTAGCCCGGTTGCGCGATCTCTCCCTCGTGTAGGAATGGCGACTTCCAATTTTGCTCCCCTTTCGTGGGGTCAACTCCTCCGGTGGTGGGCATCAAGGTGAGTCCCGCCACCACCCAGTTATGTATCTGGGGAAAGCCCAACACTTCGGTGCTGTTATAATTATATCCGCCACCGTATTGATTTCGATTGCGCGTCAGCGGTGCGGCACTGATCATCCCGAAAGGTTGGTTTCCGGTAATAAAAAAGAAATAGCGTCCTTTGGTGGTCTCAATAAATGAATCTACCCATTCCACCAACTCCCCGTACCCTTCAGGTGAAGGAAACACCTCTATCTCCGACAGTCCTACGTATGACCCTACGGCGTCGTTTACGGTAAATCGCATCCAAGTCACCTCCTTTTCGGGAAATTCCACCACTCGTGGTGTCCCGTCATTGGGAATACGGGTCACCCCGATTTTACTTCCGTCACTGAAGAGAAGATCTCCTCCGGCAGCATGGGCATCCAATATCGGACGATCATATAAGATAACCCGACTGATCTTCACCGACTCTTTCCATTCCAACTCCACCCACGGGAAGGGGAGCTTCTCCCAATAGGGCATCACCGCCTCCGACACCCATTCGCCACGGTTCATCTGACGAATCTGTCCGTCGATTACACAAGCGGCTTGGCTTTCCGCGTGTAGAGAAGATGATGCTTTCACTATCGCTTTTGGAGCAATGTTGGAGGGTCCGGCAAAGAGATTGATTATTGAAAACAGACAAATAGAGGCGAGTACGAATATTCGTTTCATGGATAGAACGGTAATTATGTGTTGATATTGGGTTTGATTTTCAGTTCAATGAAATGGCAGAGTTTACATCTCGCAAATCCATTCCGACCACAATAGTAGTAAAAATAGAGGACTTAACCACCATATATACCCATATCAGACATTCATCTGGAAAAGAGAACTACAAGAATCAAGCCAACACAATCATCACCGGCGGAGAATCTTTTCATATTGGCATAAAAGACTCTTTCCGTTATTTTTCAGTCAATCGTTTGGTTGACTAAAAAATAGCGGAAATGACATATCACCAAAAGGCTCAATAGATAAAATGAACTTCCTAATTCACAATTTACGGGACATCTGGATAATCAACCAAACGAGAATCGGTGGTATTCAATTTGCCGAGAAGGTCGAGCCATTTGCCTTGCGTATTCACTTTCAAGGTTGCATAACCGGATTGAACATAAACGCTATTTGCTATATCTGAACTGATAAGAATCGAAAACATATAATTGGTATTTCCATCTGCCAGCTGGCCCGCACGATTCAAGTCGCATACTTTTTTGGTCGGAACAGAGTAAACAAGCGCAGCCTTGGCTGTTGATACAAAATCATTATAAAGTGTATTGTATTCCTGATCGTTTAAAACCTCTTTGAAGCGGAAGAGGTAGTCTCCCAAATCATATAGAGGAAATACTAATTCTTCATCTTTGGCTTTATTAACGTGATTATAACAAAATGTGGAACTACGCAACGCCTTCATCGATTGCAACTTGGTCGGATTATTGGCCGCTGCCACAATCTTATTCACAAGTGGGGCCATTTTTGAGGGAATCTTAGCCGCTTCACTCAACTTACAAACCTGAACAACCGTACTGCCCATCTTTTGCACACGTACTATTAATATAGGCAGCTGCTTGTGTCAATGAGGTTTCAAATTCAGTTGAGTTCCGTATTGAATTGATCAAATAGGTATTTGCCTGCGTAGCAGAAATTGACACATTGGGTGTGCCGAGCGAATATTCAGCAATATCTGCTATCTCTGAAAGATTTTCTATGGTATGCATCAAACAGTTGTCGTAATAGATCGCCTTAAGCTTCTTTCCCTGCTGAGCCAACATACTATTTTTATATCCTTTCAACAGTCTGTTAAGAGACAACGATTTCCCCATCTTTTTTGTCGTATCATTTACCGCTAGTGTGGAGCGGGAAATTGGATCTTCGGCATCGGTATCATCCCAGCCTCCTCCATGTGAGTTAAAGATCAGCATATACTCGTCAGCGGGTGCGTTTGTTACTGCCAAGTCGATAATCTTTGTAACATACTGACTATCTTCTCCTATTTTTTGTATCGTCGGAGTACTTTCCAGCGTTATTCGTTTTCCATTCTTATAATGATAATATTCCGTACCTTTAATTCCATTCTCATTCCGATACTTATCATTAAAATTTACTACTGCTACCACCTGATCCAATTCGGTAGATACTTCTGGATATTCCACAAGCACGGGATTCAATCCATCATACCCTCCATCCGGCAAATAAGCGATGCCGTCATCGAGTGCGACCATAACGATATAAGTAACTTTTTTCTGATTGACGGGAGGGGCTGGATCATCGTCTTTACTACATGCGACAAATAAAACAACCAAAAGCAAAAGAGATGGTAATAAATAGTTTTTCATGTTTCGTTTAATGCTAAAATCCATACTTCTAAAGCAGTAATAATAGCCGTAAAAGTAGTTTTTTTTAAACAACAATTACTATCCTCAAAATAAATTCTTAGAAGAACTATTTCGGTCTGAAAAACATCTATTACATAGAACTATGTTGATTGCTCAACTCTCAACATATCCATCCTGTAGAAAACTCATATACAAACCTATACGATCACTCCTCTTTTCCTTTTTTGCTCATATTCACATACCATTTATCCAACTCCCAGCGCGCAGGGTTTAGTTCAATATATTCCGCAATTTGGTTCATCTCCCTCTGATCACGTATGATCCGATCATAAAAACCTGATTGCCATGCAAACGGTCTATTATTCTGATTGGCATAAGAGGTAACCGCCCGTTTTATTCCCGATATAACGACCGACAATCGTCCTCTTTTAAGAGATATCTTTCTCATCTTTTCATCCACCTGTTTCGCATTTTCATCGCCTACACATATCGTCTCTCCATTCGTATCATTTCCCTCCTCAATAAAGACAACCGCATGAACATGATTAGGCATAACAACATACAAAGGAATCACACAATCGGCATAATGAGTTGAAACCTCTTGTAGATTGATTGAAACATACCGACCCAAATCATTCAGGTATATCCCATGATGATCCGATCCTCCAAAATAACATGGATGAACAGGCACGCGGTTATTAGACATTTTCTTTGGGAATGTTTGCCGCTTTGGCAGTGTTGTGCAGATGGTGACAAAATAAGCTCCTACGTTGTAATCATGCCAAGAAGCACGAGGCGAATTGATCTTAAATTTCTTTTGAAACAAGTCCGACATATTTCATTGCATTAGAATAATAACATTAGATATTAATGGGGGTTACGCCCATTATAAAAACAAAAATAGAATAGAAAAAGATAACATACAAATTCAATCGACGGAAACGCAATGCCCCAGTAGAGACGATCGGTCGATCGTCTAAAATCTACGTGCACCACTTCATCTGAATGATTCACACTTATTCCCGTTATTATTTGCAATCTACAATAGTAGAAATTAAAATGAAGGAGTAGCCGAATTACGCGACCAATCGGATGAATTGATCTACAATAGTAGAAATTAAAATGAAGGAGTAGCCAATAAATCAGCCTTGGGCGGGCTTTGATCTACAATAGTAGAAATTAAAATGAAGGAGTAGCCTAAAAAGCCGCGGACCTTTTCCGAATAATCTACAATAGTAGAAATTAAAATGAAGGAGTAGCCGGGTGTTGATTCAGGATATTCCATCGGATATCTACAATAGTAGAAATTAAAATGAAGGAGTAGCCCAATTTGGAAAACAAACACTCAAAAATCTACAATAGTAGAAATTAAAATGAAGGAGTAGCCTGCTTGAGTACCTTGTTGCACGCGATAAATCTACAATAGTAGAAATTAAAATGAAGGAGTAGCCTTATTAACAGAGTTTATTTCTATGACGAATCTACAATAGTAGAAATTAAAATGAAGGAGTAGCCTCCGACTGTTTCGGGATCAACAACACACATCTACAATAGTAGAAATTAAAATGAAGGAGTAGCCTTGATAACCCTAAAATCAAGGATGCCTAATCTACAATAGTAGAAATTAAAATGAAGGAGTAGCCTTCTGGTCATCGATGAAAGTCTTAAAAATCTACAATAGTAGAAATTAAAATGAAGGAGTAGCCTCTCAAGGTGGGCAATGCTCGTATGATATCTACAATAGTAGAAATTAAAATGAAGGAGTATCCAACTTATCCGTTTGATGGATTCTGATTCTATCTACAATAGTAGAAATTAAAATGAAGGAGTAGCCGCTGAAGGTATTGACGACCGACAACTATCTACAATAGTAGAAATTAAAATGAAGGAGTAGCCGCTTGAACAAACTCATCGTGCTTTGCTTTAATCTACAATAGTAGAAATTAAAAT
>JBKEBB010000383.1:0-28838 GCA_047972845.1 Bacteroidales bacterium | reverse complement strand
ATGTACAAATGCTCCTCCTTCCGTCTGTTCAAGAATTGCACGGGGAGAGAGTAGAATGTTGTTGTCGATCATGTATGGCCCATGATCTACCTCCAGAAAAATGTCTTCAAGGTCGTTATTATAGAGCAGGTTGGACGAGAATCGAGTGCCCTGTGTCATCCAATCAAACCAAACGCCTCGTCCTACATTGTGTATTCGGTTGTTATGCAAATAGGTATCAATAGCCGCATGAAATTTTATCCCTGCTATTTCTGCTCCATTAAACTGCCTTTTAACCCAAATGTTGTAGATATGATTCCCATATACTTCGCTAAAGGCACAGCCCATACTACCGCACATTCCGGTCTGTTCACAATCTGAAATGGTGTTATAACGCACAATGTGACCGCCTATTTTATCCTTGCTCCATCCATGTCGCAAAGCATTGAAAGTAACCTCAATGTAATGTAGTGAGCCATCTTTGGATGTGTTATTTAGCCAAACGTTGTGACCTGTCGAATGTTCTTTTCCCAATGTGATTCCCGAACAGCGAGAGTTTTTCAGAACGTTGTGCTCAATAATCCAACCTTTATTCCAGTGTGTGGCAACCATACCAACCTGTTCCGCTGTTGGAGCCGCCCATTGCGTAGCAGCTTGACTGATATGAAATCCTTTGATTGTGATAAAATTCACACCTTGCTTGGTTGGATAAATGCAAGTGGGGCGAACGGTTATTTCGGTTAATTCTTTATTTAGATTGGCTTGTCCGAAATTGGCCCAGATGGTGGTGGTGTGATCGCTTACGGATGCCCACCAAACAGTGGTTGACCCTTGTGGATCACGCGGTGATATGATTGGGGTTGGATTTAGCACTTCCGCTAAAGAAGTTACTTCGTACAACGACACTTCGTTTAGAAATACATCGGCTGTATGATGATCTCTTTTATAATTATCAAACCAATCGCCGTAGATCAAATCATCGAATGGGTTGTAGTTCCCAAAAAGGGTGTTTGGAATCACCGCTTTCCATACACCTGACTTCTCTTTAGTCCAGTTGACAATACGCTCAGACCCTTTTATTTCAACCTTTTCTCCTTCAGCAGCCCTATATACAATCCGGCAATCGTGACTTGTCCCACCGTTCAATGGATTTACCCATTCTCTATAAATCCCCTCATGAACGGTAATAATATCTCCCGCAACAGCTGTCCTAGCCGCTTTATTGATCGTTCTAAAGGGAGTGTCTGAAGTTCCCTTATCCTGATCACTTCCTTTCATTGATACATGATATTCAATCCCATGCATACCAATTGTTGTACATATAAATAGGGTAATGATGAAAAACTTATTAGTCATGGTA
Source organism: Bacteroidales bacterium (assembly GCA_047972845.1). Classification (GTDB taxonomy): domain Bacteria; phylum Bacteroidota; class Bacteroidia; order Bacteroidales; family JBKEBB01; genus JBKEBB01. The sequence continues at coordinate 27,499 of JBKEBB010000383.1, read as the reverse complement.
AATAATAATTAAGGTTATATGGCGGAACATAGATCAACAAAAGTATAAAATAATACAATAAAACACCAATCGTATTATGAAAGTGAAAAAGAAAGGGTCTGGCTTGTTTAATTGAGCATAAAAACATTATTTTGTAATCGAAAAGTGGCATTTTAATACTGAGATCAAATTCAATCAAATATTATAACATAATGAAAAACGATTCAAAACTTAGCCGTAGAAATTTCTTGAAATGCTCGGCAGTAGGAGCTTTGGGTTCAGCCGTTAGTGTACCTGCTATTCTGACAAGTTGCTCCTCTGAAGGTTCCAAAACAAAAGGGCCGGTAATTGATGTTGAAGTGCTCGAGTTTATTGACAAGGCTCCCGCCGGAAAAGCGCTAAAAGCCGGGTTAATTGGTTGTGGAGGTAGAGGAACCGGTGCCGCGATCAATTTCTTAGATGCTGCCGACGATGTTCATATTGTTGCATTAGGTGATGTTTTTGATGATAAGTTGCAAGCATGCAGAGAGCAATTGAAGAAAGAAAAGGGCGTAGAAATTGACGATGCAAACTGCTTTGTAGGTTTTGATGCATATAAACAGGTGATTGATCTTGATCTCGACATTGTACTTCTTTGTGCACCACCCTACTTCCGTCCGCAACATTTTGAGTATGCGGTTGAAAAAGGAAGACATTGTTTCCTCGAAAAACCGTGTGCGGTTGACCCTGTAGGAGCCCGACAAATGATGATCACCAGCAAAAAGGCGGAAGCCAAACGATTGAGTGTTATCAATGGAACAGTTCGTCGTAATCAGAAAGATGTGAATGCTACCTTGCAACAGGTGAAAAACGGGGCTATAGGACAAATTGTATCTGGTCACACAGTTCGTCATGGTGGCAGCCTTTGGACTAAAGCTCGCCAACCGGGTTGGAGTGATATGGAATATATGCTTCACAACTGGCCTAACTTTACATGGTTGAGCGCGGATATGATTACCGAAAACTTTATCCACGAAGTCGATCTTCTCAATCTGTTTATGGGAGACAAACGCCCGGAAAAATGTTCGGCAGTAGGTGGTAGAGCTCGACGCAAAACAGGAGATGTGTACGACTATTTCAGCATGGAATTCACCTACGAAGGAGGAATTCGTGCTGCATGTACTTCTCGTCAAATTGATGGTTGCGACAACGAGCATCGTGTGACAGTTTACGGAACGGAAGGATATACTGACTGCTTCTGCACTATTTACAATCTCGACGGTACGGTTAAATGGGAATATCAATACCCTGACGGACAAAAGGGCGACGGATGGAAAGGATTGGGTGAAGGGTATGTGTTGGAACATGTCAGACTGATAACTGCCATTCGTGCGGACAACCCTGTCAACGACACTGAAAAGCACGTACAATCAACACTGATGACCATTATGGCTCGTGAGGCAGGCTATACCGGAAAGATTCTCAATTATGATGAATTTAGAGAATCTACTCTCAAGCTTGGCCCTGAGGTTCTTGCCATGGGACCGGTTAATCCTCCTATTCCAGAGGAGATCAAACTTCCGGGAAAAGAGAGTGCGAAGTAATATTTTCGAACTAATCCGAATAATAGAATTGGAGTGTCAGCAGCCTGTTGACACTCCTTTTTTTATATGTGAATTGATTGACAGGATCAATTCACATGATGTGTCGTTGAGATAAAACTGACTCATCAAATAATGATCACGAATCTAATGAGTGAAAGGAGCAATCTTATTATGTAAAAGGTCTGCTCCTTTTGAGTAAAAGGAATATACGTTTCTACAAAAAGGTATATACCTTCTATAAGCTACTATATTACTTTCGCGATTTGCTTAATTATTTGTTCAAATTATTGATTAAATGAGCAACAAAATTGAGCGATGAGATGTTATATAATAAAAAATATAAATAATATGGCACTACAAGAAAAATTCAACTTGCGTCGCTCGATTTATGCGTTAGGACGACAATCAACATTAGATGTTAGTAAGATTCAAAAAATGATTGAGGAGATTCTACTTTCTACCCCATCTGCATTTAATTCACAATCGACTCGAATCGTTTTACTACTCGGAGATGATCACATCAAATTGTGGGATATTACCAAGGATGCGTTGTTAGAATTGATAGGAGAAGAGAATTTTTCTGGTACCAAAGCAAAAATCGAAGGATGTTTTCAATCGGGTCATGGTACCATCTTGTTTTTCGAGGATCAGAATGTGGTAAAAGGATTGCAAGAAGCTTTTCCGCTCTATAAAGACAGTTTCCCCACTTTTTCGGAGCATACCAGCGCGATGCACCAGTATGCAGCATGGACTCGATTAGCCGAGATAGGTTACGGTGCTACTCTTCAACATTACAATCCCGTGATTGACGCGGATGTGGCTAACGCATGGAATCTTCCTGAAAGTTGGAAATTAGTAGCACAAATGCCCTTTGGAGATATATTACAGCCAGCAGGAGAAAAGGAGTTTAACACTATTGAAGATCGATTCAAAGTGTTTGGCAAATAGAGAATATACTCATTAATTTTACAATTGGACTGTATATTTACAGTTGTATAAAAATAATAATGCGGACCATTTGGTTCCGCATTATTATTTTTATAAACATCTATAATATAAACTGATAGCTACTTACCAGCTGACTTTACATTACTCTCTTTTTCAATTCGAGTTGTGTCACTCCTATTCGAATTTCTTCTTTCAAGAGAGAATTTTCCTTTCTTATTATCATATTGGAATGGCCGCCCCTCTCTATTTCTCAAATCCATTCGCTCTTCCCTATCTCGGTTGGCATATATTCCTGTAAGATATATATTATGCTTCTCCATTCGATAGAGAGCATGCAACTGACGGGAGTTTAATACTTTCTTGAATTCTTTAAGGTAGTTGGATTTAACGATTGCGATATCCAGATTTCGTTCAACTCTTGCAAAGGTGATTTCATCCAACTCTTCGTCGCTCAAGGCCGAGATGTTTCTGTTGTCTCTTTTAAGCTTGGATTTGGTTTTTTCGATCACTGATTTTAGCTCTTCCGTGTATTTCGCGTAGATTGGTTTAAACTTTGCATATGTTTGATCATCCATCATAAGTCGATTTTTTAATATTTCGACCCGATCAAATCTTTGGTCTGAACTTTTTTCTATCCGTTTATGCTGTGGTTGCGCATAGGTTGACAAAGTGAATAGAAATGCACATATGAGCAGTGTTGACTGAATAAATGTTTTTGATTTCATAATACTATTAATTTAGTTTTTAATCATTTGTAATTAAAAAAGCATGCCTTTATTTTTGTTTCTGAGTATATGATTGAATTGAAGTAGTAAAGATTAATTGAATCTGTCGATCGGTTGTATATTTAACTAAAATACGATTTGTATTAACAAATGAGAATCATTTGTGGAAATTTCACTGTGGGATTATCCGAAAATATCTCTCTCTTGTGAGCTTTCGTCCTTTTCAATTTTTGTATTTTTGTGTGATCAATACAAGTACAATCATGGAAAAATCAAAAGTCTATTTTACGAATCTTCGAACAAGTCCGGGTAAGAATTTATTGGATAAGTTGAACCAACTGATCTTAAAAGCCGGAATTAAGAAAATTGATTTCAATAATCAATTTGTGGCCATAAAGATTCATTTTGGTGAGATGGGGAATTTGGCCTATATCCGCCCCAATTATGTGGCTCGATTGGTAACACTACTTCATGAGTTGGGAGCAAAACCTTTTCTAACCGATGCGAACACATTGTACAAGGGTAGCAGGAGCAATGCCGTTGACCATCTCAGATGCGCGATGGAGAATGGTTTCAACTCAATAGCCACCAAATGTGATATTATAATTGCTGACGGATTGAAGGGTACAGATCAACGAGAGGTGCCACTTAATGGTAAATACTGTAAATTGCCCAAAATTGGAACCGCGGTGATGGATGCGGATATCTTGATTTCGATGAACCACTTTAAAGGTCACGAGCAGACCGGATTTGGAGGAGCCATAAAAAACATTGGGATGGGATGTGCCTCGGTAGCAGGAAAAATGGAACTACACTCTGATTCGAAACCGGTAATTGATAGAGAATCGTGTACCGGATGTCGAGTGTGTTATAAAAACTGCGCCCATGACGCGATTACTATGGATGAGGAGAAGAAAGCGGTGATCGATTATGCAATATGCGTGGGATGTGGCCAGTGTGTGGCTGTGTGTCAATACGAAGGTGCGGTGATACGATCATGGGATGTGAAAGATCTGAATCACAAGTTGGCTGAATATACGCAAGCCGTACTGATGGATCGTCCTCATTTCCATATCAATTTTATTATGAATGTGTCGCCAGAATGTGATTGTTGGGGACATAATGACGCTCCCATTGTTCCTGACTTAGGAATAGCCGCCAGTTTTGATCCTGTTGCTCTTGATTACGCCTCTGCAGATATGGTGGCTAACGCTCCGCTACTTTCAGGGAGTGCGTTAACAGATCGTTACAAAGCCATCGTAGCGGGATCAGATAAATTCCATCATCTTCATCCCGATACCAATTGGAAGGAATGTTTGAACTATTGCAAAGAGTTGGGAGTGGGAAATACGGAATACGAATTAATTCGCGTTTGATACAACACAAAGGATTTGTGATTCATTAATCGTTATTACGCCCTGATCTAAGAGGATTCGCAAAGCATTGTGCACCTCTTCCCGATTGGAGGAGATAGCCGAAGTCAGTTCGTCAGCCGATCTCGGTTTTTCTTTTAATAATTGGACAATGACACGTGTTAATGGGATGGGATTCTCATTTACTTTCTTTCGACGGATACAAACATCGCAAATTCCACAATCGGAGCTTGCGTTCTCTCCAAAATAGGTTACCAGCATGCGACTTCTACATACATCATCGGTTGTGAGGTACTCAATAACCTTCTCAACCCTTTTTTCATATTGGTCAAGTCTCATTTCATATACTTCACGGGGAATCTGTACATATTTGGAATCCTCTCGTTGACGTATATAGGTAATCATCGGGCTGTTACTTTTGGAAATATAGCTGATGACTTTCTGCTTATCTAAGTATAGAAGAATCTCATATATCTGCTGAAGCGATAATCCGGTTTGAGACGAAAGATACTCTTCATCCATTGACGCATAATCGGTAAATACTCCGGTATAGGAGCGAAGTATCCATTGAATAAGGTTTTCCGCTTGCGGTTTAAGTGTATGAAGTTTATATAACTCCTCCCTTACTACAGTAAAAATGAGTCGCGGAGAGTTGTTTGGCTCCTCTTCGTATTGTATATATCCGGCGCGACTAAGGATTGTAAGAGCATGGTGAGTTTGTAGAAAGGAGAGCCGATTGTGGAGACAAAATTTTTCAAGTGAGAAATTAAAGGTTCTATCCTTTCCGGTATGAACGGCCAACTGAAAGAAGGTTCCGAGTAGATCATACACCGAGCGAATAAACTCTTTGGGGGGGTATTGAGTTGTAATTCTTCGTCGGATGATGCTTGCATCGTGTGGATTAAAAAGAAATACCGCATACGCTTTTTTCTCATCCCTACCAGCTCTACCGGCTTCTTGGAAGTACTCTTCCAATGAATCGGGCGCGTCGAAATGGACAACAATACGCACATCAGGCTTGTCGATACCCATACCAAAAGCGTTTGTGGATACCATAATTCTACATTGGTCTTTGGTCCATGCTGTTTGTCGCAACTCTTTATCCTTCCTCTTAAGTCCAGCGTGATAATAGTTGGCATCTATTCCCGCGATTCGTAATGCTTCCGCAATCTCTTTCGTTTTGATTCGATTTCGCACATAAACGATCCCACACCCACCTACTTTAGTGAGAATGTGAATGAGTTCGTTCATTTTGTCGGTGGTATTTCTAACTACATAACTCAGATTGACTCGTATGCTACTTTTTTTCAATACAGCCCCATCAGTAAATAGAAGTTTAGCTTGAATATCTTCCACTACCATGGGTGTAGCAGTAGCTGTAAGGGCTAAGATGGGCACATTGGGGAGAACCTTGCGGATATCGGCTATTGTCAGATATGAAGGACGAAAATCGTACCCCCATTGTGAGATACAATGAGCTTCGTCAACGGCTATTAAAGAGAAGTTTATTCGATTTACATAATCGAGAAACATAGAGGTTGACAGTCGCTCGGGCGACACATACAAAAACTTGTAGTTTCCCCAAAGGCAGTTGTTTATGGCCACATTCATTTCTCCTAAGCTCATGCCGGAGTATATGGCGGTGGCCTTGATTCCTCTTTTACGGAGATTGTCAACCTGATCTTTCATCAATGCGATCAGAGGAGTTATTACCAAACACACTCCCTCTCTGGCGAGTGTTGGCACTTGAAAGGTGATCGATTTTCCTCCTCCGGTGGGCATAAGAGCGAGCGTGTCCTTGTTGTCAAGCACACGCTCTACAATCTCTTCCTGTAAAGGGCGAAACGAGTCGTAACCCCAGTGGGTTTTGAGGATATTATGGATAATCTCAGTATTCAAAAATGAAAACGATAACGGGTTGATTAATCGATTTCTTGTTTCTTCAATATCTCAATCGCTTTTGCAAGATCTTCAGGAGTGTCAATTCCAATACTTTCGTGGTAGGTAGTTCCAACTTTAATCTTGTATCCATGTTCCAACCAACGGAGTTGCTCCAACGATTCGGCAATCTCGAGCGATGAGAGAGGAATGGATGTGATTTCGTTGAGTACCGAACGTTTGTAAGCATATAAACCGACATGATAAAGGTAGGTGAAGTGTTTCAACCATTCGGAATAATTGACCCCGCGCTGATACGGAATGATTGAGCGACTGAAATAGAGCGCCTCATTATTCTTGTTTACTATAACCTTTACAGCATTAGGATTGAATAGATCATCAAAATCATCTGTTGAATTATATGGTTTAACCAGTGTTGCAATATCAATAGAATCATCAGTAAAACAAGATTTTAATTCATCTATCTGATCAGGGGTAACAAAAGGTTCATCGCCTTGAATATTAATGATAATATCAAAGTCTCCACCTATTGTATCAGCGGCCTCTTTGCATCTATCCGTTCCACTTTTGTGATTCACGGAGGTCATCACTGCTTTCCCCCCAAAAGAGAGAACGGCATCAATGATTCGTTGATCGTCAGTAGCCACGTAAACATCATCGAGGCTATCTTTCACCTGTTCGTACACTCGTTGAATAACCATCTTTCCTCCCATATCGGCGAGAGGTTTAGCGGGAAAGCGTGTAGATCCGTATCGAGCTGGAATTATACCTAAAAATCTCATATAATATATTTATTTGTCAACAATGAGAATAATCTATTTGATACTATGGAAGCCGAAAAGTGATTCTTCGGCTTCCATAGTATTATAAAGTTCATATTTTTAAACCAATTGCATCACCGCTTTAAAATATCCGATTGATTCGGCAATGCCCATAAATGGATTGTCCATATCCTTTTCATACTCCAGCGAACAAACGCCTGAATAACCATGCTTTCTTAACGCATGGATAAATTTAGGCCAATCGATCAATCCACGTCCCAGTTCGATGGCTCGTCCTGATTTGTCAGTTCCTGTAACGTCTTTGATATGGATGTCAAACACACGGCTGTGGTATTTCTCGAAATCGGCAACCGGATCTTTACCAAAACGAAGATTATGGCCAATATCAAAACAGAGTCCGATACGTTTGACATAATCTTTCACTCGGTCCCATACGTCTGTTGCATCAGGGAATGGGGCTCCATCGGGACCATGATTGTGGATGGCATATACCATGTCATACTGTTTAACCATCTTGTCAACATAAGGTATGAGGTCATAATTGGGAACTCCAACAATCACCTTTACCCCTACACGTTTGGCATAATCAAACGCACGATCGATCTCCTCCTCACTTCTCATATAGATAGGTCCGACGGCGTACCCTTTTACTCCATACGAAGCACATTTCTCATGAAATGCGGCAATTTGTTCGGCTGTGCTGTTGAATGGCAAATGGAAGTCCTTGATGCACAAATAGTGTACATCTACTTTCTTAATGGTCTCCAGCGACTTTTCCAAGTCAAAGCGAGCAAACGTAAATCCGGCAAATCCAATGTTGAATTTGTTTTCTTTTAACGGAGTCTTTTTGTAAGTGACTGTTGCCTGATCTATTCCTGCTTTTACCACCGAAGGTATGGAGAGAAGAACCATTCCCGCGAGGCTTTTCTTAATAAAATCTCTTCTGTTTTTCATATATATTTAATTGGAATTAATAGACAGTTTTACGAATAGAGACAGGCCCTACCAGTCCCGATTCCTGAAGGGATGATTGTGGTGTAAAGGTATTGTTCATTACCCATGTTGTTCGTTTGTTTTCAGGCAAAAGAGCATCACCTGTTAAACGATTCACCCATGTGTTTACAACCTCTATCTTCAACTCATTAGAGCCTTTCTTGATGGCTTTAGAGAGTGTTACCTCCCAAGGTGCAGTCCATGCTGTTCCAACCTCTTTTCCATTTAGAGTAACTTTGGCCATCGCGGTTACCTTCCCAAGATTCAGAATGAAGGTCTCTTCCGAAGCTATCTCTTTATCATATGTAAAAGAGGTGGTGTATTCGGCCACACCTGAGTAATATTTTATCAATGGTTCGTCGGAGGTTGTCCAATCAAACAGATGATTGGTCTGTATCGGCTGCTTAGGACCTCTAATCGTATCTACGAATCGGACTTCCCATTCGTTTTCGCTGAAGTCAATTATATGTTCGGGCTTGGGGAAATTATCGGTCAACTCTTTGCTACCTTCTGCAAACAACCCATCTCTAAACACCACAAACATACTCTCGTTAGGATGCATTTGAATGGGGATCTTCGTGATTCCATCTTTAAGATAGTACGCTTTGAATGGACGTATTGAGCCATCAATCGGATCCCAATACTCAGGTTTGAGGTTTTTTACTCTGAAATCAATATTCATCTCTACCAAAGAATCACTTTGGTTAGTCAGAAAGTAAACCTCGCCTTGGTTGAACTTTCTATGTGCATAAAGAATCGGAGCATTCTCTTCCGCATAACAGTCCGGAGAGAGTTTTGTATCTGCAAACAACTCCTCCAAGGAAAGTCCACTATACACTCTCCCTTTCCCTACTATCTTTCTTCCTTTTGTTGGCTTTAAATCGCTCCATATCTGTCTTGAAATGTCTGTAACAATCTTGTCGGCGTTGGGATAGTTCTCAAGCGATGGTGATTTAAGCATGGGCGATCCATACAAAACACCTCCTTCAATGACAAGATCGAGTAATCGTTTGTAAACCTCCGGACGAATGGAGTGTTGTGGAGGAAGTACCAATAGTTTATATCTCACACCATGGGGCAAGACCCAGTCCCCGTCTCTTACTTTTAATGAATGGAGGATTACTTCCGAGTTGATGTAATCGAACGAATAGCCTTTAGGTATGGATGGATTGGGCTCGCCTGTCATTTTAGGCGCATCATCTCCAATGTAGTATGCCACATCATTGACTGGTTGTCCATGTTGAAGCATAAAATTGCATCGACGAATGTAGTCGAAGAATGGCTTCGTATAGGCAAACCAACTATTCTTTCTATTGAATTCGGTACTGAACCAAGCGTTCATTCCTGGAGTCCGGTCTTCGTAGGGTTGCTGAATAAAGAGGTGCAGCAACGTACTGTTTATACCTTCTGTAAACGACCAATCACCTCTTTTTTTGAGCATAGCGGGATAACGTTGAAAGTCCTTTCCTGAGGCGGTAAACGATTCCGACCATACCTTTCTCTTTCCATAGATATGTGCGGATGAAGAGGCTGCTCTGTTTTCAATATTACCTAACGTTCCTTCGTTCCAAAACTCACCAGCCACTTCGTCCGATTGACCTCCGTATTGCAAGAACTCTCCGGGAAACCCCCAATGTCCATAATTCTCCAACCATGTGGTCAACCCATGTTTATGGCTTATATCACGCAACCCACCCACATAGTCGTATGCAATTTTATCGGCTATCAAACGTCTTAAATCCCAAAAGAAACGATCTGTCATCTCTCTGCTTCCTACCACTCTTCCTGTAAATGATGGAATGAAAGGAGTAGGATCATATCCATATCGTTCTTTAAAGAGTACAATAAAGTTATCTGTCCAGTTCTGGCCTCCGGTTTCGTAACTATCCTGTACTACTACTTTAAATGATTTTCTATCTTCAGCAGGAATTCTACGTAACATTTCACCGATATAGGCCTCGAAATGCTTCTCTACATGCTTACGACTCATTTTATCTACTTCCAAGCCGGTTGCTTCAGCTACGGCGGGAGAGTTTCTCACACCGGTTGTTGTCATTCCGCTATGTACAATAATCCAATCCCCTTTGGGAACATTCCATGTCAACAAACCCTCTTTATCCAAATGATCAGTGATATCTATCACTTTCGAAGGTGCAATTACAAGCGACGAATCATCCACTGCCACTTGTTCATCCCACATATAATCTCCCCACATGGGTAGTGTACCCTGAAACATCTTTGACAATTGCTTTTCCGGATATCTTTCGTTTAGTGCCGCGGAAGTGATTGTCACCTCAGCCAACCTACCTTTAGCGGATACATTAGTGATTAAAATCTGAAAGTGATCAGAGATTGTTTTGTCAAAGGTAATGACCACCGGAGCTTTCGGATCGAATCCAACAGTAGGATAAAAGTTTGTTCTATCGAAGATGAATCGTTTGATTGGTTTAAACTGCCCATCAATCTTTGCCAACAATTCACCCTCAAATTTTACTCGATTATCCGTTGGTGTTATTATGAGCGTACGTGCCGATACAGTTTGATCTGAGTTGAGATTTATAATTAGATCGGAGATCTCCTCGTTGTATATCGTGATACTCTCTTCACTTGCAGGTTTTGGATAGGCAAGTACGCGCACGGTTTCGAAATCGGACGTTGGCGATGTAAGTATTTTTGATAGAGAGTCAGGTCCGGATACAGAATATTCAATAGATTTTAGGTAACGCATCGATTCGTTGGGACTAATCCAAGGTCCTCCCGATTGACTCCATCCGGGGCTGTTAAACTGACCGATATCAATTCCCAACTCGGATGCCCGTTTAAATGCCGCCTGAGTGATTGTCCACCACTCGTCTGAATAGAATTGAACAGGTCCAACCGGAGTGCCTTCATTCAATATATTTCCAATAAATGCTCGTCCAATACTCACTTCTTTCATTGCTTCCAGGTCACGAATCACCCCTTCTTTTGAGATGTGGTTGCTGATCCAATACCAATATACACCCAAATGAACAGAGTCGGGAGGAGTGGCAAATCCGCTTTCAAGCACTGAAATATCGTCCCCACTTCTTGTTTCACAGCTACTAAACCCTGTGATCATACAAACAATAATCAGTTTAATAATACTTTTGACAACAAGCAGTCTGATAACGTATCTTCTATTCATGGGACGAAATAATAAAAGGTTATAGATCGACAAATTTACTGATTATATGGTAGTATCCCAAAAAGAAATTCAACTCTTATCCTCCCTAATTAAATAAGGAGACTCCCTCTCATTGATGGGAAATCTCCTCATTGCTGTAATTCTCGATTCAAATGTATTGTTTCATTATATTTTTTACTTGATCCCACTCCTTCACCAATTCCTTGTACAGATTGTGGAAGATTGTTCTGTTTGACTCAGATAGCGCTAAATTTTCTATTTCTGAAGCAATATCAGCCAATTTGGGAATTGCCGTATTCAATGCTATTCCTTTAATTTTATGAGCTTGAGAACGTATTTCACTGAGATCTAAATTTTCAATGGATTGGCTCAAAATATCCATTATAAGAGGAATCTCCTCCATTGATGCTACGATCAATTGTTTTGCCAACTCTTCGTCTTCGTACAGTTTGATCAATTTCTCTTTATCAAAATGATCCAAATGTGAGGCTTTAATCTCATTCTGGAGATATAAATTGAACATTCTCTTAATTTCATTCATCACAAGTGGTTTAGACACAAAATCATCCATCCCAGCAGAGATACAGTTATCCCGATCGTCTGAGAATGCGCCGGCTGTTAGCGCAATAATTGGCACACGTCCCCCTTTTTCAGCCTCCATTTCTCGAATACGTCTGGTGGCTTCCAACCCATCCATGTTTGGCATTCGCACGTCCATAAGAATTAAATCAGGCTGAGTCTTCATCCATAATTCTACCGCTTCAATTCCGTTATAGGCTTCAATGATTTCAATATCACTGTAGATCTTTTTAATCACAGTGTTAATCAGCATCATATTCACGCTTACATCTTCGGCTATTAGTATTTTCATAGGTTTATACTTGAAATCATGTTTGTCAGAGTGTCTTTTTTCATCAGCAATAGTCATATTTCTATTTGGACAATCACATATCTGTAGCAAATAGTCAAATAACTCTTTCCCTTTAATTGGTTTCGGAATACGGAAGCAAACACCTAAATCTTCGCATTTAGTCGATAACTGAGAATCTTCCGATGCCGAATGCATTAGGATTACAGGTAGTTGATGATTCGTTTGTTTTAATTTCTCACGGATAAACCGAGTCGTTTCAAGTCCATCAATATAGGGCATGTTATAATCACAAATGACCAGATCAAACAGCTTATTCTTTTCAAGTAGTTTAAGGGCTAAGAAACCGTTCTCGCAAGATTCATATTCTATATTCCACGATGTCAATATACGCTCCAATATTTTTCTGCTGTTACTATTGTCGTCAATAATTAGGCAGTGTTTAATTTTCCTGAATGGGGATAGGTTTGGTTTCTCTCCCTCTTCAGTTTTGGCAATTATTTCGAAATAAAAAGTGGTTCCCACTCCAAACTCAGAATCATATTTGATCGAAGTATCCATTTTCTTCGCAATCATATCAGATATAATCAAGCCCAATCCGGTGCCTCCAAACTCACGTGTGGTTGAACTGTCTCCTTGCGAAAATGCTTTAAAAAGCTTCTCTTTTTGAGATTCAGCGATTCCTATTCCTGTATCTCTTACTGAGAATGAAAATTTCCCCATCCCATCTGACAGCTTTTCATAAGATGCTTTAAGTTCCACTTCCCCTTTTTTGGTAAACTTCACCGCATTCCCCAATAAGTTGGCCAGAATTTGTTTTAGGCGAGTAGAATCCACATGGGCAAATTGAGGCATATCAGGGTCGATGTCAAGAAGGATCTCCAGATTCTTCTTAGCAGCAGCAAATTTGATGAGATCCATGCTGTTCTCCAACAATTCAATTACATCAGATTTCACCACATCTAATTCCAACATTCCTGCTTCAATTTTGGTCAAATCGAGAATATTGTTGATAATTCCCAACAACGCAAGCCCCGACACATTCACATTGTTAATGTATTCTTGTTGCACGGCTGTCAATGGGGTATCTTTCAGCAGATCGCTAAAACCTATAATCCCGTTGAGTGGTGTTCGTATCTCATGACTCATCACTGCTAAAAACTCACTCTTTGCTTTACTTGCATGAAGTGCCATTTCTCTCGATCTTTTCAGATCTTCCATTGTATTTAGCAGTCTGATCTTGTTTTCTGATAATTCATTAATGAATCTTTCTCGCTCTTTTTCTGCATTTTTTGCCTCGGTAATGTCTTGATGTGTTCCCATCATTAACAAGGGTTTTCCATCCTCAGTCCATTTAATCACTTTCCCCCGATCAATTACCCATATCCATTCTCCATTTTTGTGCAACATTCGGCTTTCCACCTCATAATAACTGGAAAGCCCAGAAAAGTGTTTTTCCAGCATTTCCGAGCTTTTCTTTAGATCCTCCGGATGAGCATATTTTACCCATGTATTTATTGAAATAGGAGAAATCTCTGCCAATGTGTAACCAATAATCTCTGCCCAACGCTCATTAAATACAGTCTCACCTGTTTGAACATTCCATTCCCATGTTCCGGCATTTGTCCCGTGAATTATATTTGCGAGTCGTTCTTTTTCTTGAATCAATGATTTTTCCAGATTAATACGGATTCTAATATTGACAAGTATCTCAGCAAAAACAATTAAGAATCGCTCTTCTCGGTCACTATAATTATGGTGTTTTTTTACAGGATCAAACCCCACAAAGCCAAGACATTCTCCGTTATACATCATAGGCACTGTCAATAAGCTCAACACTCCTTGGGACTCTAATATCTCTTTCGCGTTTAAATCCTCTTTCAGCTCACTTACATCAGGGATAAAAAGTGCTTTCCCCATTTTATGTTTTTCTTCAAATAGGCACATTGTATCAAGAGGAATCCTCTGGAGGTTATCTATCTCTGATGACACCCCCTCATCACACCACTCATAGGTGTTTCTGCAAAATCTATTTTCCCAGTCGTATTCGAATATGTATGCACGGTCGGCTCCAACAAATTTCCCTATATGCATGAGTGCTTTATCAATCTCAACTGATAACTCTTCAATGGTAACATTAATAAAGCTTTTTGAAATCTCAGTAAGTAGTTCCAGCGTTTCTTCATGCTTTTTTTTTTGGGTAATATTTTGGACGAGTACAATGACATTTTCTTTATTTATAGGAGTTATCCTTGCCTGAAAATATTCTATCCGATTCGAAATCGTCAGATGATAGTCGAATGTTAAAATTGAATTGTTTTGAAGTACCTTGTTAATTGACTCAATAACTTTTTCAGAGATTTCAGTCGGAAGTATATTAGAAACTTTTTTTCCTATAAATAGTTCAGAAGGAATAATAGGATATTGACCTTTCCCGCTTTTGTAATCAATGAATATATATTCGTTATTTATTACAAATAACATATCAGGGATCGCTGAAAGAATGGCACTATTATACTCATTTACCTCTTTAATAATCAACTCATCCTCAATTTGTTTAGTAACCTCTCTAGCAACGCCGTAATATAAATCTCCATTTATGTTTGCATGCCATTCAAAAAAATGATATTTACCATCTTTGCTTCGGTATCTATTTATAAAGTTATGGATACACTCCCCTTTATTGATCATTTTCAGTCCGGCTACATTATCTGGAATATCATCAGGGTGAATAAAGTTTAAGAAGATATTTCCCAGTAGTTCGCTTTCAGAATATCCTAGAATTAATGTCCATGCCTTATTAATCCGAATAAAAGTACCATTAGAATCAAATATACACATCAAATCTGGATTCAAGTCAAAAAAAGTGTCGATTTCTTCAGCTTGTTTTTTAGTGTTGGTAACATCCACAAATATAGTGGTAAATGTCATCTTTTCAATTGAATTGACATGTACCATGTACCATCTATCCAGTGGTACACTATACTGTTCGAAATTAGCTTCTCCTCCTTCAAGTGCGATTTTCCCATAATATCGAATCCAATCAAACTTATCATGCACTATTCCAGGAATAGCCTGCCTGATTGTTTTGCCTACCAACACATCTTTACTTAGTCCTGTCAGCTTCTCAAAGGCTTTATTGACCTCTAAAAACTCATAATCTACCGGTTTTCCCGATTCGTCAAGAACAATGCGATGGTGTGCATACCCTATAAATGGGCTGTTGATGATTGGATTGTTAATCTTCATATTCGTAATGTGTTATAATGATACTACACATGCGACCTAACATGAAAAATAAGATTTTTTCGGCTCTGATTGTCAATCATAAATTGAATGGAATAACCCGAAGACCAATTTTTTCCACCCAAAATATACCTGCATAATTGACAAACATATTTCTTGTTAGTGAATGTTTTAATGCAAATGTAATCATTTGTTTGTATTCGTTATAAAAGAAAATGATAATGATTCGATTTTTATTGCATGAAAGTGAGTTTCGGGGAAAGGCCTTAATGACTTTAAGGTCTTTAATGACTTTACGGTCATTAAAATCTGGACAACTAATAGTCAATCCTATCTATTTCTATTTTTGTATTCAATTCTCATTCGAGACATTTTTTCTCTAAATCCACCCTCTTTAATAAAGAGTTCTCCCAATTTATTGAGTTGTTTGAAGAGTAGATAATCAACTTGTTTTATAAGAACTATGGTCATATTGGCTATTACTTCAGGTGACCTCGTTTTAGCAAGAGACATGTAGTATGCACTGTCGTTATTTGCTTTTCCCAATTCGCGCATCTTCAACAACTCAATTGAATTGGTTTCCCATTGACGATGACCTCTTGTACGAAGATAATCTTCGTAATCAATTAATAATTCATGAAGACTTGCTTTAGCCACATTTATCAGTTTAATCTCTGTCTCTTTAGATGTTGAAGATGCGGCACATCCTTCAACAATGTTTTGCTTGCCCGACCGGGCAGCTTGAATCATTTGATCAATGGTTCTATCTCCTCTTTTAAGATAACCATGACAAAAATAATAGGTTAGATCATATATAGCTTCCGCCTTTTGATAACTGAATAGCTTTTTGTAATTTCCATAGCGGGGTATAAGTTGATTTTGATCCATAATTCGTTGTTGAATTGTTTTAGGTTATTATTATCGTTAAGGTCATTAAGCTCATTAAATTCATTATAGAATAAGAGGAATCATCAGAGACTACATCTTGAGTATGGATTGATATATTAGTCCGATTTTCTTCATAGCGAATGTTTGATAACAGGCAAATTTATTCAAATTGTTTTACTAATTCAATTTCTGACAAATTATTTGATCCCTCCCAAAAATAGGAATATACCTTTTACCAAAAACGTTTGCTTCTTTTAGTGTAAAGGAATATACCTTTTTACAAAAAGGAGCCGTCGTTTTATAAAAAGGAAAAGTGTGACATTTTTGCAGACTCACTTTGTGTATTCTGAAGGAATGGCACTCAATTTGTCACATTTCAAACCATCAATCCGTTTGGCACGTTATTCGTAATATGTTATCCGATTCATCGAATCAACCAAACTTTAATCTTATTTATTGACAAACTTAAATCATAGAAAAAATGAGCATTAAACCTTTAGCAGACAGAGTATTGGTTTTACCTGCTGCAGCAGAAGAGAAAACAGTTAGCGGAATCATTATTCCTGACACTGCGAAAGAAAAACCATTGAAAGGCAACGTTGTTGCAGTTGGTTGTGGCACAAAAGACGAAGATATGGTTGTGAAAGCCGGTGATACGGTATTGTATGGTAAATATGCCGGTACTGAGATCGAGTGGGAAGGTGAAAAATACCTGATCATGCGTCAATCGGATATTCTCGCAATCATTTAATGTAGTGGTGGATTTCAACAATCGCATCACAAACAACAAATCAACGAATTAACAATTAAACAGTAAAAAGAAATGGCTAAACAGATCATTTTTAATACGGAAGCTCGCGAGCAACTGAAAAAAGGGGTAGATCAATTGGCAGATGCCGTAAAAGTAACCCTTGGCCCTAAAGGCCGTAATGTGATTATCGAGAAAAAATTCGGTGCTCCTCACATAACTAAAGACGGTGTAACAGTTGCTAAAGAGATTGAATTACCAGATCCTTATCAGAACATGGGAGCTCAATTGGTAAAAGAAGTAGCTTCAAAAACAGGTGATGATGCAGGTGATGGTACTACAACAGCAACCATCTTGGCTCAGTCAATTGTAAGTGTAGGCTTTAAAAACGTTACTGCCGGAGCTAATCCAATGGATTTGAAGCGTGGTATTGACAAAGCAGTTAAAATCGTAGTAGATGCTATCGGTGAACAAGCTGAAGAGGTGGGTGACAGTTTTGATAAAATAGAATCTGTAGCTCGTATTTCTGCTAACAATGATCCTGAAATTGGTGCACTCATTGCAGAAGCAATGAAAAAAGTGAACAAGGAAGGTGTAATCACTGTGGAAGAGGCAAAAGGTATCGAAACACATGTGGACATGGTTGAAGGTATGCAGTTTGACCGTGGTTACATTTCTCCGTACTTTGTAACTAACGCGGAAAAAATGGAGTGCGAGATGGATAACCCATACGTACTTATCTATGACAAGAAAATCTCTTCATTGAAAGAGCTTCTTCCTATTCTCGAACCTGCAGTTCAATCAGGTCGTCCTCTATTGATCATCTCAGAAGATGTTGATTCGGAAGCATTGGCTACATTGGTAGTTAACCGTCTCCGCGCATCATTGAAAATCTGTGCTGTTAAAGCTCCCGGATTCGGTGATCGACGTAAAGAGATGTTGGAAGATATCGCGATCCTTACAGGAGGTATTGTGATTACTGAAGACAAAGGAATCAAATTGGAAGGTGCTACATTGGAAATGTTGGGAACCGCTGAGAAGATCACAGTAAATAAAGACAACACAACAGTGGTAAACGGAGGTGGTGACAAAGAGGCTATCAAAGCTCGTATTGGCCAGCTTAAAGGACAAATGGAGACCACTACTTCAGACTATGATAAAGAGAAACTACAAGAGCGTCTGGCTAAATTGTCGGGTGGCGTAGCCGTTCTCTACGTCGGTGCCGCGTCAGAGGTGGAAATGAAAGAGAAAAAAGACCGTGTGGATGATGCTTTGAGCGCAACCCGTGCCGCTATTGAAGAAGGTACAGTACCAGGTGGTGGTGTGGCTTACATCCGTGCACAAGCTGCTTTGGAAGGAGTGGTTGGTGAAAACGATGACGAGACCATCGGTATCGAGATCGTGAAACGTGCCATCGAAGAACCGTTGCGTATCATCGTTGCCAATGCCGGTAAAGAGGGTGCTGTAGTGGTTCAAAAAGTACGTGAAGGTAAAGGCGGATTTGGTTACAATGCTCGTACCGATACGTATGAAGATCTTACTCAAACAGGTGTTATCGACCCTGCTAAAGTAACTCGCGTGGCTCTTGAGAATGCTGCTTCAGTTGCAGGATTGTTCCTCACCACCGAGTGTGTGATTGCCGAAGAAAAAGAGAAAAATCCGGCTCCAATGCCTCCAATGGGTGGTGGCGGAATGGGTGGAATGATGTAATTCTCAACCCCAAGTTTCGGTAAAAAAATAGATTGGGATAATCTCCATATGGGGGTTATCCCTTTTTTTATTCCTATATTTGCCCATCAAATAGGAGTGGATGCCCTATTAAGGGGCAATCCACTAACTATAAAGACAAGAAAACCATTATCTGACAAACATGATTCGTCGAATATTCACCACACTTGTTCTATTGCTTGCCATTCATTCCATCATATATTCCCAGATCAAATCGGACACTTTGTCATACCACTTTGAAACTCCAAAAAGAGGGATTCAACATTTCATTGCCCCTGTGGCGCTGATTGGTGTGGGTGGGTTTATGCTTCGAAAAGATGGATTTTTGAATAAAAAAGGGATACAGAGTCTCCGAAATCAATATACTCCAACGTATAGCAGTGATTTAGATGTGGTAGGCGAATGGGCCGCACTTCCTGCCTTCTATCTGATGAAACTGTTTGATGTACCATCTCGAAGCAGCTATCTGAGAGGATCTACTAACTATGCGGCAAGTTTGGTGTTGGCTGCTGGAATGGCTGAAGTGTCAAAACGAGTGACTAACGTGTGGCGGCCTGATCATTCGGACAACCGATCCCTTCCATCCGGACACACCACCATTGCTTTTGCCGGTGCACATTTTATTCACAAGGAGTTTGGAGGACACTCTCCCTATATAAGTGCTGCGGCATACGCGGTAGCTACGGGTGTGGGGGTGAATCGGGTGTTGAGCAATCGTCATTATGCTTCGGATGTGTTTGTTGGTGCCGGATTGGGTATCTTTGCCACTGAGATGGGATATCTGTTATCTGATTTAGTATTTGGCAAATGGGGGTACGAAAAGCAACGCGTTTATCAGTTTAGAGAGAGAAGGGAACGTCCGAGTTTCGCACGTGTGAAGTTGGGATATGCCATGGCTAATAAATCGCTTTCATACGCTCCTGAATATGCTACGATTGGTAATGGATTTAATATGGGAGGCGAAGCCGCGCTTTTTTTTAATGAACATTGGGGAGCAGGAATCGAAGGAATCATCTCGTCGTATAAAATGAAGATCACCCCACATGCAAGCGAATCGTACGTCTATTCAGTGCCTGAATTGGGTAGCTCAACCCTGTTGGCTAACCTCTATTATAACTGTTGGCTGTCTGACCGATTTGCTCTGATTGGAAAGGTGGGTACCGGAATACACTCCACAACTTCGCAACGAATCATGTCGGACTTTGAATCGCAGGTTTTCCTCTCAGACCCTTCTGTGTCGTGGGCGCAGACTTTGGGGGTTACGGCTCGATGGCATGTATCAGGATTAATTGCCCTTGATATGATGGCCGATTATTATCACGCCAAACCAACCTATAACGGACATCGTCCAAACTCTCACAACGTAGCTTTAAGTGCAGGATTTACCCTCTTCATTCGATGATAGTGCGCAAATATAACAACACACAAATACCCTTACATATGAAGAAAATCTTTTTACTTCTCTCAATGACGCTCCTTACATGGGGTTACTGCAATGCCGATACAAGTAAGAAACCTCGCATTGCGATTGCCGGCATAGCGATTGAATGTTGCACCTTTTCTCCTGCTCGAACTACCGAAGATATGTTTCGGATTGGAAAAGGAGAAGAGCTCTTTAGAAACTATCCTTTTTTATCGCCGGACTCAACATTAAGACAACAAGCCGAGTGGCTGCCCGCTATGACCGCAAGAGCCACCCCGGGGGGAATGGTAACGCGAGAAGCGTATGAATCACTGGTGGCTCAGATACTCGTGGAATTGAAGAAGAATTTACCCTATGACGGACTTTTCTTTGACATTCATGGAGCAATGAGTGTGGAGGGTGTGGATGATCCGGAAGGTGATTTGATTGTCCGTATCCGTGAAGTAATAGGAAAAGATGTGTTGGTATCAACCTCAATGGATCTTCATGGAAATGTATCTCACCGTTTGGCAAAGCATTCGGATCTGATCACTTGCTATCGTATGGCTCCTCACGAGGACGCGCTGGAATCGAAACGACGCACTGTTGCCAACCTGATTGATCGTTTTGAGAATAATACCAGAAAGCCAAAGTATAAAGCATGGGTGAACGTGCCAATCCTTTTACCGGGAGAAAAGACTAGTACACGTATTGAGCCGGGCAAATCACTGTATGCTAAGGTAGCCCCTATCGCTGCTCAAAAGGGAGTGGTAGATGCAGCCATATGGATTGCTTACGCTTGGGCGGATGAACCCCGCAACCATGCGGTAGTGATGGTGACGGGCGATAATAAAGCGGTAGTTGAAGAATCGGCTAAGAATTTGGCAAAAGAATTTTGGGCCGTACGCAACCAATTTGAATTCGTTGCACCGACAGCCTCGCTTGATACATGTCTTGAAAACGCTATAAAAAGTGATAAGAAACCCTATTTCATAAGTGATATGGGCGATAACCCAACCGCTGGCGGAGCTGGGGATGTGTCGTGGACACTGACCCAACTGTTGAATAAACAATCGGAATTAAACAATATGAATGGCAAAATGCTTGTGTATGCATCCATTCCTGGTAAAGAGTTGGTAAAAAAGGCTATTGACGCGGGTGTTGGAAACAAGGTGAGTGGCTTTGCAGGTGCAGAGGTTGACTCAAGATACGCCCCTCCTGTATATATTGAGGGCATAGTTCGCTATGTATTGGAGAATGGCACCAACAGCCAGGTTGTTATTCAAACAGGAAACTTACATATCATTGTCACAGAATCGAGAAAGCCATTCCACTACGTACGCGATTTTGAGAACTTAGGATTCAATCCCAGCGAAACCGATATTATAATGGTAAAATTGGGATATTTGACTGAAGAGCTCTACGCTATCAGGGGAGATTGGATGATGGCTCTTACTAAAGGAGGAGTGGATCAAGATTTGGTGAACCTTCCCTATAAGAGGATCAACCGTCCGATGTTTCCATTCGACCCCAATATGGCTGACCCCGATTTTAAAGTAGTATTTATCCCTTCAAGCAACGAATAAACAAGGGAACGAATAGTTCTATCTACGGACTAATCTATCCACAATAGATCTTTAGGATTAAATGTGATTAGATTAGTCCGTTTCTTTTATCTCCTTAGAATCGAATTTTCACACTACAGCACCCTATTGTGTGCATCCCAAATTGAATCTGATCAAAATTTCATCGTAAGCGGTCATACTGATTAGCACGATCTACTTATCATTATCTTCCTTATTTACTCTGCGCTTGAGTATCTATTAGATTCATTCTCCCCTATCCTATTCTATTTGTAACATCAAAAATTACTGATGATATTCTTCGAATTATCACACGAGTTATGAATGTATCCTCATTCGTATGGGGCCTTAGATTTCTCCAATTTTAATCTTATCGCAGGACAGATCACCTATAATACATCTTTTAACTGATGTATATAGCTCATATAATCAAACAAATACACATTTATATTTGTTCTTATTAATATATTTCCCAAGGAAACTTGTTTAAAAGGAAAATGTGTATTACTTTTGCATCTAATTCCCATGTATATTTATTCCATAGGAAATTAGAAGTGTACGGATTAAATAGATAAATAGATAATATTTCAAGAATCAACGTGTATGAAAACAATCGAACTTACTAAAGACGATTTTCTAAAAAAGGTAGCGGATTATGAGTCAAATCCTGACTCATGGAACTATTTGGGGGACAAACCGGCGATAGTTGACTTTTATGCCCATTGGTGTGGTCCATGTAGAATGATTTCCCCTATGTTGGAAGAGTTTGCTGCCGAATATGCAGACGATCTTTATATATACAAGGTAAATACGGATGATGAAGAAGAGCTCTCAGAAGCATTCAATATACAGACAATTCCTACACTGTTATTTCTACCGATGGGAAAGAATCCTCAAATATTAATTGGTGGAATGTCGAAACCGGAGTTAAAACGAGTTATACAATCAGTGTTAATCAATAAATAAGAAATTTGTATGAACAACATGATAAAACAATTCACATCCGTCATGGTACTGGCTTTCGCGATCAGTGCGACGGCAGATGCTCAAGAGAAGAAACACGTTACGTTGGAAGAGGCTGTAACAACTGCAGCAGCCAATAATGCGAATATCCAGATGGCTGAGCTGGACAGAAAAGTATCTAATGCCAATTATCACCAAACGGATGCTATCTTTTTACCGCAGGTGTCAGTTGGATACAACGCGATGACAACTAATAATCCATTAAATGCTTTTGGATTCCTCCTTCAACAAAAAGGAGTGACGATGCAGGATATGGATCCTGCTAAATTGAATCATCCAAGCGCAGCTCAAAACTATGGTGCCAATGTAGATGTACAACTTCCATTGCTCAATCTGGATATGATATTTGCCCGTCAAGGAGCAAAACACCAAGAGAACGTGTATAAATACAAGGCTCAATATACCAAAGAGTATATAAAATTCGAAGTACAAAAGGCTTATACACAATTACAATTTGCCTATCAAGCCCAATCGGTATTGAAAGCAACGCTTACCGATGTAGAGCAGATTTATCAATCGGTGAAAAACTTTTACGATCAGGGATTGGTGCAACAATCAGATGTGTTGAATGCACAAGTTCAGGTGAACACGATAGAGAGTGCTCTTTCAAAGGCTGAAAGCAACATTGCCAATGCATCAGACGGATTAAAACTACTGATGGGAGTGGGAGAAGAATATGGACACATTTTGATTCCTGACACATTGACCAGAAAAGATTCATTTATTGAAACTCCTACCCTATCGCTGATGCGTTCGGACGTAATGGCAATGAGAAGCGCGTTGGAGGCAACCAACGCCATGGTAAGATCGTCGGCTATGAACTTTCTTCCTAGAATAAACGCGTTCGGATCCTATCAATTCAACGATTCCCAAATCTTCAAATTCAAAAATGATTCGTACTTAGCCGGTATTAGCTTGAGTTGGACAGTCTTTTCTGGAAATCAGAACAGAAGTAAATACAAATCGGCATCATACCAACGAGAAAAAATGCAGATGGAATTGGATCACTATATTGACAAAAGCAAATTGGAGGTTAGTAAGACAACACGAGATTTGATTGATCTGCAAAAAGAAATTGACAAACAGCAAGCAAGTGTAGCACATGCATCAGAGGCTCTTCGTATCCTCTCAAACCGATTCAAAGAAGGATTGGTAAGTACAACGGATCTATTAATGTCTCAAGCCCAATTGTCACAGCATCGGCTAACGCTTGTTCAAGCGGTAATGAATTATAACATTACTACCTATTACCAAGATTTACTTACAACAATAAACTAATCAAACATACAAATTGAAATCAGTCATGACAACAATCAAGTTAATCATAGTAGGAATAGCATTGGCAACAGTATTCTATTCCTGTTCACCCAACAACGAAAAGAAAGCCGAAGAACCAGCTGTTCGAGTTGAGACCTATATCCCAACCAAAGTATCGAGTGACGGTATCTTCATTAGTGGAATGGCCACAGCCAAACAAACAGCAGTGATCAGTACCCGTATGATGGGATTTGTTGAAAAAATGTTAGTTAAGCAGGGAGATCGTGTAAGAGAAGGGCAGCTTCTTGTAGTTATAAACAGTGATGATCTGAAAGCGAAGAAAGCACAAGCGGACGCAATGGTAACGGAGGCGGAAGCCGCAGCCAAGAACGCTGAGCGTGATTACGAGCGTTTCAAGGTGCTTCACGGACAAAAGAGTGTTTCAGATAAAGAACTTGAAAACGTAGAACTCAACAAAACATCCATGAATGCGAAAGTTGAAATGGCACGTCAGATGTTGAATGAAGTCAAAGCTATGATGGCTTATACAAACATCAGAGCGCCCTTTTCAGGTGTGGTTACTCAAAAAATGATTGAAGAAGGAAGTACTGCTAATCCGGGAATGCCTTTATTGACAGTAGAGCAATCTGGCGAGATGGAGATCAGAGCTTCCGTTCCTGAAAACTACATTCAATATATCCATGTAGGTGATTCAGTGACTGTCGATATCAAGTCGTTGAATAAGCAACTGAAAGGTGTAGTCAGCGAGTTGAGTCCTTCCGCCTCAATGACGGGTGGACAATATGGCATTAAAGTGGCCATTGATAACAAAGAGAAAGAAAACCTATGGGCTGGTATGTATGCAGGAATATATATTGTCGGAAAGATACAATCAGATAATCGGTCCGGAATATTGGTCAACAAGACATCTGTTATAAATAGAGATCAGTTGACGGGCATATATATTGCTAATGCCGAGGATCAAGCCATTCTTCGATGGGTACGCCTTGGTAAAGAATATGGCGAACAGGTGGAAATATTATCCGGTTTGAGTGAGGGAGAGAGAGTTATTCAGCATGCCGAGGGCAAACTGTATAACGGCAAGAAGGTTGTTGTATCAAAATAATTAAGAAACTATGGAACAAGGAATTTCCGGAAAAATAGCCAAGGCATTTATCACATCGAAGTTGAGCGTATTGTTGATGATTGCGTTCTTGCTCTTAGGCCTTTTCAGCATATATCTCATCCCACGTGAAGAAGAACCTCAGATTGAGGTGCCTATGGCGGATATTATGTTGGGATATCCTGGAGCATCTCCCGAAGAGGTTGAATCAACAGTGGTTCAACCAATGGAGAAGATTGTATCCAACATAAAAGGGGTGGAAGATGTATATTCCACCTCAATGAATGGCATGGCCATGCTAACCGTACAGTTTTATGTTGGTGAAGATGTTGAACGCTCCATCGTAAAGCTCTACAACGAATTGATGAAGAACATGGACAAAATGCCGCAGGGTGTGACCATGCCTTTAGTAAAGACAAGATCAATAGACGATGTCCCTGCCCTTGCATTTACACTATGGAGCGAAAAGATGAGCGCATACCAGATCAGACAAGTTTCTGAAGTGGTAGCGAATGAAATAAAGAAGGTGCCCGATGTGGCACAAGTGAACGTAATTGGTGGTCAGAGTCGACAAGTGAAAGTAATCGTTGATAAAGACAAAATGGGCGAAAGTAAAGTAGATTTCAGTATCATCGCCCGTTCTCTTCAAGCCAACAATGCACAAATGCAAAGCGGAAACATAGTTTCTGGTGATGCAGTCTATTCTGTACAGACTGGAAACTTCTTTTCAAATGTCGACGAGGTAAAAAATACAATTGTTGGGGTGAATAATGGCCATCCCGTCTATTTGTATCAAATTGCGACCATTGAAGACGGACCTGAGGTTCCCAATACCTATGTAACCTTTGGATATGGTTCAGCAGATACACTGATACATAGTCAATATCCTGACGAATATGCGGCTGTAACCATCTCAATTGCCAAAAAGAAAGGGGCCGATGCGATGACCTTAGCCGATATTATAATCGACAGGGTAGATAACATGAAGAAGGATCTAATCACAGATGATCTGAATGTGGAGGTTACCCGCAACTATGGGTTGACAGCTTCGCACAAAGTATCCGAATTGCTTTGGCACTTAAC
The DNA here is from genome assembly GCA_047972845.1 of Bacteroidales bacterium. Classification (GTDB taxonomy): domain Bacteria; phylum Bacteroidota; class Bacteroidia; order Bacteroidales; family JBKEBB01; genus JBKEBB01. The sequence continues at coordinate 1,102 of JBKEBB010000383.1, read as the reverse complement.
CATCGCTATTATAATTGTAACTCTCTTTGTAATGCTCGCGATGGGATGGAGAGGTGGTCTGGTTGTGTTTTTATCGGTGCCCATCACCTTTGCTCTAACCCTCTTCGCCTACTACTTCTTGGGATATACACTGAACCGTATCACACTCTTCGCGTTGGTGTTTGTGACGGGTATAGTTACGGACGACTCAATCATCATCGCCGAAAATATGTATAGGCATTTCAAGATGAAGAAGCTTCCCCCTATGCAGGCAGCACTGTATGCAATCAATGAGGTGGGCAATCCGACTATATTGGCAACTCTCACCGTTATCGCGGCAGTATTACCAATGGCCTTCGTTTCGGGAATGATGGGACCGTATATGAGTCCAATGCCTATTGGATCATCGATCGCAATGATCTTCTCGTTGGTTCTTGCACTTACCTTGACTCCTTACTTTGGATATCTATTCCTTCGTTACAAAGGAAAAAATGAGAAAGAAGATGAACTTCAAGAAGAGGGAGAAGAGGTGGAACAAAGCCGCATATACAAGATTTATTCCGCTATTACTACTCCATTCATAGAGAGCAGGACTAAGCGTTGGGTATTTATGCTTGGACTTACAGTTGTGTTATTGGCATCTATGTCTATGTTTTATACAAAGGCCGTTTCAGTAAAGATGCTTCCCTTCGATAATAAGAATGAGTTTCAGGTTGTAATTGATATGCCTGAAGGAACCACGCTTGAACGTACCACTGCAGTTGCGCAAGAATTGGCCGTATATATCAGCAAAAACGAAAAGGTAACTAACTATCAAATATATGCCGGGACATCAGCACCAATCAGCTTCAATGGACTTGTGCGTCACTACGACATGAGATCGGGAGATAATGTAGCCGATATTCAGGTAAATCTTATCGACAAAGGAGAACGGAGCGAACAGAGCCACGATATTGCCAGATCGGTGCGTGCAGGACTTCAGGAGATTGGAGCTCGCCATGGTGCCAACGTGAAGATTGTGGAAGTACCTCCCGGTCCTCCGGTTATGTCAACCGTTGTAGCCGAGATTTATGGTCCCGACTATGCTCAACAGATTGAAATAGCAGAGCAGGTAAAAAACATT
>JBKEBB010000315.1:0-8598 GCA_047972845.1 Bacteroidales bacterium | reverse complement strand
CCGAGATATACACCCACCTCGACCGTGAAGACATCCGCAGGGAGATACTCGAACACCACCCTCGAAATATTCGTTACGGCAAGTGAGAGCATCGGCTGTTAACAGTCAAAAGATGAGATTTATTGAAGTATAAAGGACGTTTTTAGGTACTCTTATCTGCTTTAATGCAAAAAAAAAGAGCAAAGGTGCTGAAAGACAAATTTTTTCAATAGTTTTGTTCACCAAAATTCACGAATCAGCTCAATACATTAACCTAATAAAACGATCAATTAAATGAAAAATATCTTTATGTCACTGTCTACTGTAGCCCTAATTTCTTTATATTCTTGTTGTAGTTCCGAGCAAAAGAGCGATGCTTGTTGCGGAGAAAAATCATCTTGCTGCGCGAAAGATTCGTGTTGTGCCGCTCCCGATTCTGTATTGCGTCACGTGGTGATGTTTGGATTCAAACCGGAGGTCACTCCTGAGCAGGTGCAGGAGATTGAAAAGGCCTTCGCGGCTCTTCCTGCTGAAATCAAAGAGATTAAGGGATACGAATGGGGAACAAACAGCAGTCCCGAGGGATTGAACAATGGATTGACACATTGCTTCCTTCTTACCTTCAGCTCCGATGCCGACCGTGATGCTTACGTTGTCCATCCGGCCCATAAAGCCTTTGGTGCCTCTTTGGATGGTAAACTGTCAGGAGTGACTGTGGTGGACTATTGGGTGAAGAAATAAGCTGACTCCCCTTTTTTCAGAAGAAAAAATAAATTATTGATCATAGAGCGATGGGATTGTCCGATACGAGAGGGCAATCCCATTTTTTGTATTTAGTAGAATGGGTTTTGTTAGTAATCCACCTCCTTTGATAGATTGCTGGTATTACTCAATGGATCAGGTTCTTTTATTCGGATTGAACATTTGTTTTTCCCATCTTGTGTAAATTCATTTTTGTTGTGGTGTACACCGCGGTGCACTACGGTGTACACCGTAGCTTGCCCCGCTGTACACCCTGACGAACTGCGGTGTACACCACAGCATGAATAGGACACATCCAATTGTGGAATGGGAATAATGCGAAATAGGATTGAGATTCATCGAGTGGAGCAATCAGAGCCTCTTTTTTTTTATTCATTACGAACCAAATAAATGGAAGATGAGGAGCAAAGGGTAGAGATTATTTTCTATTTTTGTGCCTAACTAACCACTAATTTATTTAACCTTATTGAATTCATGAAAAAAGAAGAGATTATTGCGCTCAAATCTGAACTGACCAACCATTTGAACAATGAGTTGCTTCCGTTCTGGCTTGACCGTATGAAAGACAACATCAACGGAGGATTTATTACCCACTTTGATGAGCAGGGTAACGACACGGGGGAAGATGAAAAGTCGTTGATCGCCCAAACTCGTTGTATCTACACTCTGGCCTCTGCCCACCGTGCAGGGTATGGCGATGGCAAATGTGCCGAATACGCGCGCCATGGGGTTGAATTTTTGATTACCAAGATGTGGGACAGCCAACATGGCGGTTTCTATTGGATGTGCGACCGGAAAGGAAACGTGAAGATCGACAAAAAGATCATTTACGGACATAGTTTCGCCATCTATTCATTGAGCGAATATACCCTTGCTACGGGCGATAAACGAGGAATCGAATATGCCGAGAAGGTGTTTGCTCTGTTGCAGTTGCATTGTGTGGATTCGATGTATGGAGGCTATTGGGAGATGTTCGAAAGGGATTGGACTTTGTGCGGTCCGGGCAGCACCGGAGGCGACCGCAAGACCCTCGACGTACACATGCACCTGATGGAGGCCTTTACTACACTCTATGAATGTGCCGGGAAAGAGGTGTACAAAAGAAAGCTGCAGGAAGACATCGAGTTGTTATTGAATAAGATTATTCACCCGCAGTACAAAACGGGTATTCCCCAATTTTGGCGCGACTGGTCGATTGCTCCTCAAATTAAATTCGATATCATTTGGGGATGGGATCGTTTCTCCGAAGACGGACAAAAAGGAAACGCGACGGATAACACCTGCTATGGCCACAATTCGGAATTTGCCTGGTTGTTGCTTCATTCGTTTGAGGTGACCAAAACCGATCCGCAACCCTATTGGAATGTGTTTCGTATCATCGGTGATCATACCGTGAACTATGGAATCGACTGGGAGTATGGCGGAGTATATGTGGAAGGACCGCATGCGGGAGGTGTATATGACCGTGAGAAGGAGTTTTGGCAACAGGCGGAGTGTATGATCGGAATATTGGACAGCTGTCTGATGTTTGGCGATGAGAAATATTTCGAAGCCTATACGAATGTGCATCGTTTTGTATTTGATAAGATGATCAATAAAGGGGTAGGAGAGTGGTATCCGCTGATGACCCGTAAAGGGGAGCCGATCTGGCGCCACATGAGTCATTCGTGGAAGATCAACTACCATACCGTTCGCGCGGTAATCCAAAGTATCATACGATTGGATAAACTGGAGGCTAAATTAGCCACATAGTACGCGAGCGAATGGATGTCGGCTCAATGGTCTCCTATTGGTAGATCGATGCGGCCGACACCTCTACTTAACCTTTTATAAATTGATATACAAAAACACGTAACCTACCATGAATTTAAGTTTATCATCGTTGGATTGGGTCATTGGCCTGATCGTTATAATAGGAAGTCTCTCATTCGGACTTTGGATGGCCTATCGGAAGCAAGCCGGAGAGAGCAGTTCCAATTTCTTTCTTGGAGGACGCTCCATCAAGTGGCCTGTTGTGGGAGCTTCCATCTTTGCTACCAATATAGGTGCCGAGCACCTTGTAGGCCTTTCGGGCGACTCGTATCGCTATGGGTTGGCTGCCGGATCGGTTGAGCTGACTACCGCCATCAACCTCGGGATCGCCTGCGCCATTCTTTTTCCTTACTACATGCGAAATCAGATATATACCATCCCCGAGTTTTTGGAGATTCGTTATAACCGTCGTGCCCGTACCCTTTTCTCCGGATTGATGTTGGTGATCAGTGTAATGACCAAATTGGCATTCACCCTCTTTGCAGGAGCTTTGGTGCTAAATAGTATTTTCGGATGGGAAATCATGCAGACCGTTCTTTTTATAGGTATGGTGGTGGGCCTGTTTACAATCATAGGAGGATTCACAGCGGTGGCCTATACCGACTCGTTGCAAGTGATAATCATGTTGGTGGGAGCCTCTTTTATGCTCTATTTCGGATTGGAGAAGGTAGGCGGATGGGATGCCCTTGTGGAGAAAGTACCTGAACAAATGAAGATAGGAAAGCCTGCTGAGGATACATACTCCTTCTGGGGTATTCTGCTCACTTCGTTCTATGCGGGAATCTTCTATTGGGGGATTGACCAAGTGAATGCCCAGCGTGCGTTAGCAGCCAAGGACTTGAATCATGCCCGTTGGGGAGCGATGTTCGCTACCGCGCTCAAGCTTCTACCGCTTTTTATATTCGCCTTACCGGGTGTGATAGCCTTTGCCTTGGGAGCTAACTTGGAGGGTGATGAGTCGAAACAGACCTTTGTGTGGTTGATTAATAATCTCCTTCCCGAAGGATTCCGCGGGTTGCTGTTAGCCTCGCTGGTGGCTGCATTGATTACGTCGTTGATAGCGGTGCTTAACTCGGTTTCGACGTTAGTGGTGCGTGACTTTATTATGGAGTTTCGTCCCAATACAACGGAGAAGAAGCAGGTGCGACTCGGACGAATCACCATTGTACTGGTGACGCTGTTGGGAGTAGCGGCGGCTTATTTGGTTTATACCTCCAGTGAGGGACTGTATAAGTACCTGCAAACGATCACCGCTTATCTGGTGGTTCCGGTTTTCCCGGCTATTTTCTTCGGAATTGTGAGTAAGAGGGTGACATTGAAAGGAGCTGCCGCTTCGGTGATTGTGGGTGTGTGCATCGCTACCCTGTTTGTCGTTGATCAGGTGGTTGATCCCGAAACAGCCAAAGAGTGGTTCCCGTTCCTACATACTAAATATACCACCCATTTCGGCTTTCGCGGCATGTGGGGTGAGATGTTGATCACCGCGGTACTGTTTCTTGTATCCTTCTTTACCACCAAAACAGATCCCGCGAAATTGGAGAAAACCACCATTTCATACAGCGGTAAGATTGCTAAATTTGAAGGCTTGTCCGATTGGAGACTTCACATGGCACTCCTCGGAGCAATCACTCTGAGTCTCTACATTTGGCTGTACTAAGCGTGAAAAGAAAGGATGAAACGTCCGTTTGTCGAAGAAAGCAAGAGAGAAACTCATTATAAAATAGAAAATAAGTTATGCGACTAACAAGAAGAGAGGTTATTAAAAGCGCGATCGCGGGAGCGTTGTTATCTGTTCCGGTGATCGGTAGTGCTTGCAACGGCGGACAAAGCGCCGGTTCGACAAGTGGTAAACTGAAGGGCAATATTCGCCATTCGGTGAGCAAATGGTGCTTCGGCGATATTCCGCTGGAAGAGTTCTGTGTGGCGTGCAAAGAGATCGGTATCGAGTCGATTGAACTACTTGATCCGAAGGACTGGCCGATCGTGCAGAAGCACGGTCTTACGGTGGCGATGCCTCAGGGAGCAGGTTTTGGTATTGATAAAGGATTCAATATTACCGAACTTCACGACGACTTGGTGAAAAGCTACGAAGAGGTGATTCCAAAGGTGGCCGAAGCGGGATTGACCAATCTGATCTGTTTCTCCGGTGTGCGCCGTGGTGTGACTGACGAGGAAGGATGGGAGAATTGCGCCAAAGGGTTGAAACGACTGATGCCTATCGCCGAAAAATACAAAGTAACCTTGGTGATGGAGTTGCTCAATACGCAGGGACACAAAGACTATCTGTGCAGCCATACGGGTTGGGGCGTGGAGTTGTGCAAACGGGTGGGTTCGCCCAACCTGAAACTACTCTATGATATATATCATATGCAGATTATGGAAGGTAATATCATCGAGACTTTGCGTAAAAACATAGACTATATCGCTCATGTTCATACCGGAGGAAACCCCGGACGAAACGAGATCGACGAAACGCAAGAGATCTATTACCCTGCAGTGATGAAGGCTCTCGTGGATATGGGTTACAAGGGATTTGTCGGACAGGAGTTTGTGCCTAAGCAACCCGATAAGCTCGCCTCATTAAAGAAGTGCATTCAGATATGTGATGTGTAGAACTTTTCGTCTCGAAAAGTGTTTTATATAAAGAGAGGGGATTCCGGTGTTTAGATGAAAGTGAACGTTGATGTGTGGTCGCGCGAATCTTTCTCGGTACGGTGGAGTCTCCTCTTTTTGTGAAAGCGGTTTATACACGTTCTAATATATTATTTCTATCTTTGCGGTATGAAATGGCTTCGTTCCCTCATAGCGGTACTTATGGCAGGACTACTCACGGTGAGTGGTTCGGGTGCCTATTATGTTCACTTTTGCTGTCATAGCTGTCAAGATAAGGGAATAGTCGGAATCGCTTTGGCGGGATGTGAGGATGTGCATCAGGGAGATAAAGAACATAGTTGTTGTGCCACCCATGCCGAATATCCCGCGGATAATGATGTTGCTGCCGTTCATTCCCACGGGGATCACTGTTCGGTAGAGCATTTTGTCATCGACCTGGATGAGGCTTCACACGGGATGATCTCTGCTTCTGCCGTACCGGTGCATAGCCTTTTAACCAACGTTCGTTCATTCCATTCTGAAAATAAAATTCAATTTATCCCTGCGGACAACTATGGTCTGTTATCGGGTCGCGACCTTCTGTCGCTCTGTTCCGTTTTGCTTATTTAGCCGGAATACGATTGATCTCCCCGAGTGATCGAGGGATTCATCCGTTTTAATATTCCTTTTAATTTACATGTTTCGTTTGATTGTTTGGATTGTTGTTTTCAACATCCGGAAAGGATCATTCGTCTAAATAAGCCTATTCAGATGAACAGATATTATATACTACTATTAGTCTCGCTATTTTCGGTACTTCCGATCGCGGCGCAGCAACCTACGCTGACAGGTCGGGTGACCGATACCAACAAAGAACCGCTCATTGGAGCAAATATATATTGGTCAAATACCAACGACGGAGTCTCTACCGACGCGGATGGTAACTTCTCCATTCCCTATCGTTCGGCTCACCGTTTGGTAGTGAGCTACACCGGATATCAATCCGATACGCTCACTGTAAATGATAGTTTTACTCCTCTGCTGGTAGTCCTTGACGGCGCTATCAATCTCAATGAGGTGGTGGTGGGAGGACGTGCCGTTGGTACGATCACCTCTCGCGTGGAACCTATCCAAACCCAAAAGATCACCTTCGCGGAGCTGTGCAGAGCGGCTTGCTGTAACCTCGGCGAGAGTTTTGAAACCAATCCCTCCGTCGATGTGTCATACAGCGATGCGGTGACAGGAGCGCGCCAGATTCAATTGCTGGGACTTTCCGGCAAATACGTACAGATGCTTACCGAGAATATCCCCAACTTTCGCGGAGCTTCCTCTTCTTTTGGGTTGAGTTATGTGCCGGGAACGTGGATGGAGAGCATTCAGGTTTCCAAAGGTACCTCTTCGGTAAAGAACGGTTATGAAGCATTGACGGGTCAGATCAATGTGGAGTATAAGAAACCCCATGTGGCCGATCCGCTTTCCGTGAATCTTTTTGCCAGCGATGCGCAACGACTCGAAGCCAATGTCGATGGACATTACGAATTCTCTCCGTCCGTAGGTGGATCGTTGATGGTTCACTACTCGAATGATACGAAGAAACACGACGCGAATGGGGATGGATTTTTGGATCAGCCCTTGACCAAGCAGTTTAATGTGATGAATCGTTGGTATTTCCGCCATGGTCACTACGCGGGGCAAGCCGGAGTGAAGTTCTTGAATGAGAGTCGTGAAAACGGACAGGCCTTTGTACCCGCCGGAGCGGATAAATACTCCATTGGAATCAATACCAACCGCGGAGAGGTCTTTACCAAACAGGCTTACATTATCGACACCACCAAGAATCACAGCGTTGCCTTGATCGCCAACTGGTCGATCCACGATCAAAAGTCGGTATATGGTCGCCGTAATTACGACGTGCAACAACAAAATCTCTATCTGAGTCTGTTGTATGAAAACGAGTTTACCCCTGTGCATAGTCTCAGTACCGGATTGAGTCTGAATATTGATCGTACCGATGAAATCTTCAGAACCTCTGTTGCCAAACCCAACGAGTACCAACCCTTCAACAACCTTCGTAACGAGGTGGTGCCGGGAATCTATGGACAATATACCTTTAAACCGAGCGATAAATTCATCGCGTTGGCCGGACTGCGAGCAGACCATCACAATCAGTATGGTAGCTTTGTGACTCCTCGTTTGCACCTGAAGTACAATCCGAACGAACATATCCATCTTCGCGCGTCGGTGGGTAAGGGATACCGTTCCGTCAATGTGTGGGCGGAGAACAACAGTCTCTTTGCTTCCAATCGCGTGGGTCAGATTCTCGAACCTCTCAAGATGGAGAATGCGATCAATTACGGATTGAACGCCACGTTCTATGTTCATATCGGATCGCGTGAGCTGATGCTTAACGGCGAATGGTACTACACCAACTTCATTGATCAGGTAGTTGCCGATATGGATGCCAATCCCCATTCGGTGTTGTTTTACAACCTGAATGGAAGATCCTATGCCAGCAGTGTGCAGGTGGAGGCATCCTATCCGTTTTTTAGAGGGTTCACATTGACCGCCGCCTACCGTTGGACCGATACACAGACCACCTATCAAGGAATGTTGAGAGAGAAACCTCTTACCAACCGAAGCAAAGGATTGATCACGGCCTCGTATCAGACTCCACTGCAAAAATGGCAGTTCGACTATACCGTGCAGTTCAATGGTGGCGGACGTATGCCCGATCCCGACAAAGTGAATCCGATGTGGGACGCGGAGTTTAGTCCTTTCACACTGATGAATGCGCAAGTGACTCGCTTCTTTAAGAATTGGTCGGTCTATGTGGGTGCTGAGAACATCACCAACTACAAGCAGAAGATGCCTATTGTTGATGCCCAAAATCCGTTTGGAGACAATTTCGACGCGACCATGGTCTATGCCCCCATGCACGGACGTAAGTTCTATGTCGGTGTGAGGTGGAATATTCCTCGTCCACTGTAATCGACGGATCGTAGTATAGGAGACTACCTCGAATCATACAGAAAACCCTGTAAGCCGAAAGAGCTTGCAGGGTTTTCTGTATAGATACCGTTTCATTGTTCCGTGCAGTCATTCGCGGTGGTAAAAAACGAATATACCTTTTGACCAAAAGGTATATTCGTTTTGAGTGAAAGGAATGCTCCTTTTTTTTAACACCTATGTCCCGTCCTGAAATAGCGTTACACAAAAGAAGGTAAGATATGGAAGTAAATTGTAAGAGTCTGTATATCAGGCGCAGTCAGAGGGATTATCCATTAAGTTTAAAACTGGCGGTGGTCAAGGAATTGGAAAGCGGATCGATCAGGTATAATTGTGCGATGCGCAAATACGGGATTCAAGGTAGCGGAACTCTTGGTGTATGGAAACGAAAATATGGTACCTTTGATCCATCAAACACAATAATAGGGAGCGCCATGGTCAAGACCC
>JBKEBB010000289.1:0-5432 GCA_047972845.1 Bacteroidales bacterium | reverse complement strand
GTCGTTTTATTCTGTAACTTCATCGATGCAGCCACCATATCGGTAACTTGCGATTCACTGTCCACTCCGAAGGTTATTGTCGATGGCAAAGCTCCAAACTCATTTCTATCAAAACGCTTTTCAGCTTCTACCGTTGGGAAAAGAAAAACAATGCTCCTACCCCACTTCTCAAGAAACTCCTTGTTCTTCACAAAATCTCTCATCGCATGGTTTGTTGGCTCCTGTTTGGCTCCCAGTATGGCAAGCACAAAATATCCTCTTCCGGTAATAGACAGGATGGATTGGGAATCAGCATATCCATCGGCCGAGAATCGTTTTGTCTCAGTATCTATCGACCCGATAACCGCAACCTGCTCATCGCTTTCACGCATGGTAAGCTGAGTTTGCGTCGTTTGATCTTTCTCCACATTCCATGATTGAATTCGACACAAAACAGTTCCATTGGCCATCCGGCTTCCGGAAAGGGTTATGTAGTAGCCGGCATCAATTGTCAACGGATTCTTTAATAATCCAATCCAATCATTCGAACTACCCATATCCACTCCTCGACGCTCGGTGAAATTCAGTGTGGAAGGAAACCCCTTTTCAATCTTTTGAAGAGTGAAGTGAGTTTCGTATTTGGGGTTCTCATTCCCTTTAATAGGAGTGTATGAAGCAACAACCTTACCCGTCTCTACAGCGGCAGGCACATCTCCATCAAAAGAGACATTAATCCATCCATTGTTGAAGTAATATTGTGGTTTCTTGGTAATCACCTCTATTCTGGCGGGAATACCTATTGTTCGACACATACCAATAAAAAAGATATCTCTTGAATGAACGTCCGACATACGCAGGTTCCACACCCCGGTAACCATGATAGGAATGGTTAGCGGATTCCATTCATTCTTTATTCGTATTCCACGACAAAACTCAACCAACTCTTCCGGTTTTTTTTTCGCACGTTCAGTTAAGTCGACAGGCAGTTCATTTAGCAAAATAGAACGATAAGCTGTCAGTTTCTCATATGCCACACGTGGATTTAATACATATTCCACTCCCATTGCGTCTGTCACCAAAGGCGAATTATTAAGATGATCCGAAAGAACTGATTCGGGAGTATCTCGTAGATCCTTCGCGGAAATAATACCAAGAAGGTGCAGAGCCATCTGACGACGCTCGGGAGATGCTTTGCGAAGAAAACGCTCTATTTCACTCCAATTACCTTTACTCGCCAACAGATACCTAACAGTAGCTTCCTTATCCAGTGCTAACTCTTCGGCCAATTGAGCCGCTTTATCTTCAGTAATAAATGTATTCACATAGGCCTTACGTATCGAATCCTCCTTGGCCAAACGAAGTGTATTTGCCGCACGTTGCTCCTCTGTTACCGAAGTTACAATTGTTCCTTCCACAGGAGGAACAATATCCATATCGGCCACAAACTCTTCCCCCTGTTTCTTATCCAAGATCAAGGTTACCTCTTTCTGTTTACCGAATGATATTTTGGTAAAGCCAAATCTATCTCCATCAGAGGCCCATGCCACCATATCCCCTTTTCCCGCACTCATGTTTGCTCTTCCTAAACTATCAGTCAAGGCTTTCTTCACAGGAAAAAACTCAGCATAATTGTATATCCCGAAATGTATCTCCGCGTTTGGTACAGCCTTTCCCTCCATATCTACCACATTAACTAAGAGAGGGGCTGTTTCTGTATAATTGGAAGTAATATTGATCTCGGTGTAGCATTCCGTACGATCGATCACTTCCTCTTCTCCGTAGTATTTTCCAAACACTTTGGTATGCATCAACAAACTACGAAAAGCGGGACCATTAAACCATCCCAAGTTAAGTACCGGTTCAGGCTCGCATGCACCCAAGAAATACCATTTACCATCTACCCATGCCTCTACCCATGCGTGATTGTCGTCGGAATGAGCCCAGCGGGGAACATATACTTGGCGAGCCGGAATTCCCACCGCACGCAATGCGACTGTTGTCAGAGTCGATTCTTCACCACAACGGCCCGAAGCTGTTCTGATGGTTGCTAAAGGGGCACTTGTACGAGCATCGGCCGGCGAATAAACCACTTTTTCATGACACCAATGGTTGACCTCCAACACCGCGTCATACATAGATATTTCTTTGACCCTATCTTTCAACTCTTCATAAATAACCATGCGCGCAGAATCAAGTGATTCGTTATTCACACGGATTGGAAGCACAAAATGGCGAAACAACTCCTCAGGAACATCCTTTCCCCACGGCATCTCTCGTTTTGCAGCAAAAGAGGTTCGAACACTTTCAAGATAAAGCTCTCCCGGATAATCGACTACATCTCCCAAGGGCATATAGGCATATAAGAACTGCATTGCCTCCCTCTCCTTCATGGTCATCTCTTGCGTAAAGACGGCAAACAATTCAGGGTTGTTAATTGTATCTCGCTTGACAATAAAATCATTTTCAACGCTCTGTCTATAGGTAGTATCGGATATGAAATGAGACTCCGAGCAAGCGGTTATCAGCATAGATAAAATAGCGAAAACGATCAGGTTCTTTCTCATACAATCATTTATTGAGGAAAAGTGAGGATTAATATTTTATAGTTAGTTTTTGCAGTTGCATTTCTATGAGGCAATAAAGATAGAAAGCTTTTTCAAAAACAGCAATTGCTAACGTATTTCGGGTTGAATATCTCTTTCATTATCATACTGTAGAAATAATAAAGTGAGATGACAAACTTTGTCGGTTTTAAGAAATTCTGAAGAATTCGATCCACACAAAAAAGGAGCACTCCTTTTGCTAGAAAGGAATAAACCTTTTGAATAAAAGGAGTGCTCCTATTATTCAAAAGGTTTATTCGTATTAATTGTTGGGATTCCGATACTCGAGTATCTATATTTTAACTACAAACTCACGTTCGAAACTCAAACTCTCAAAGTTATTTACACCAACCAGTATCAATGCTACTAAATAGGTACAGGAGGAGTGTATGGCATTAATTTACCCCCAATTTTTAATTCTCTCAGATTATCCGATTTAATAAGATCAACAAGGTCACCAATCGTTAACTTTACGTCTTCAACAACAGCCGGATCAAGCACTAAATCCAACACACTTAACATCTGCTGTAGAGCATCACCGCTTGGAATAATGAAAATAAGCGTTTCGAGAAGAGATTTATCTACGGTAGCAGTAAGCACTCCGTCAGTAATATTGCAATCGAAGGGAATCTGGTCTATTTCGATTATGGGCGAAGGACCTGCTTTAACCACCGGGCCGGCTAACGACGGATCATCAAATACCAGCAATTTCGCAGTAGGGTTATAATAATATCTGGCAATACATGGATATTCGATCTCCTCTTCAAAAGGTACAAACGCATTTTTATATCTGATCGTCAAATAACCATCCTCTGCAAAAATAAAGCGTAGGTTAGGAAATAACGAAGGAAGCGTAGATGCCATATAAGGTAAAACATCATTTTTAAGAATAGAATCAACCGGTACAGAGTCATGATATACTGATGAATACATCATTCCACTATATGTATCAATATCGAGAATCAAAAAATTACAGGTGGTATCACTAACATCTTCGCTATCTTTATTGTATGTCCAGGCCTTAACAATTTCTGTAGCAGTAATTTCTACATCCACATCAATATTTGCCTTTCCATTAATAATCTTACCAGATAAAGCTACATTCATTCCGGAAACAGTCTTTGTCCCGCTCAACAGATATTCTGCAGTAGGATCAACGGCTTTACTAAGAGAAACATCCGCGGTCATCATAAATTCGGCATGCCCATTGACAATGTTCTTAAACAATACGTTTGCCTTGGTATTGTCAATAGCTGTAATAATAACCTCACCATCAAGTACCTCATTCCCTCCGTTTTTCACAACTAGATCATCATCTACATAGTCTTTCGCAATATCTCTGGCAGGAGTTACCGGACTTGGGGGAGTTGGGGGAGGAGTAGGATCGTCTTTCGAGCAGCTAGCAAACACCATTGAGATTGCCACTAATACAAACAAACAATAGAATAGATTTTTTTTCATAGGTATTATGAATTTGATTTAAATTGGGGAGATCTGTAATTGATATGGCAAAGATATATAATTTTTTATCCAACCTATTATGATCTATTTGATTTTAATCAATATAGTTGTTATATTGTATCAAAAACGGCATAATGATTATTTCCTGCACAATACTGCAAAATCGCAATATTTACAATGATCAGAAATCTCCGTCTGACTGAATGGAACATCCGGATCGAAAATCTCGGTCAACAGACTCCTCAAGGCATCCGTAAACTGTTCACGGTAGGGTGCGAAATTCTCAATCGATCCTCCCAGTTCATTACAGATTACACTCGGATTAAACGATGGGTTATATATATTCCGAAGTGAATAGATGCAAGGACGCGTATTCGGGTTTTTATCTGTCAACCACAAAACCAACGAATACAACATTACCTGCATAATAGCCTTCCTTCTATCTTTTGATTTCGAATCAAACAAATCGGCTAATGATTTGACACTATGCTCGGCCTTTCCGCTTTTATAATCAACCACTCGCGTAATCTCACCAATCTGATCCAATCGGTCAATAATAGCCTTCAATTGGACAACCTCCGAGCGTATATTATCCAAGGAAAGAGAAATATCCACTGACCGTTCACTTTCCAAATAAGTGAACACTCCCAGTTTCGCGTCAATCTCAAGTATCTTTTTTACGTAATTGCGAATAATCTCCCCTATCATAAAGTTTCGTCCTTTCAACGGAACGGGCTTATCCACATTAAAGTAATCCTTCGCAAAAGCGTATTCGATCACTTGGGTAATTCGATCGTCGTCTTTGGCTATTTGCTTCAATAAATCGGACGTAACAACTTTATTCTCAAGTCCCTTGTAGAGAGTCTCCATGGTTCGATGGAACAGTGATCCAAACATATCGTACTCAATCTCTTCATTGACCTCTTTCGATTCTCTGATATTCTCTACAACCGAATAGAAGAACTTGAGAGGACAATCAATGTACGTATTTATTGAGCTTGCGGATAATCTTCGAGTTCCTCCTTCGAGAAATTGACTCAACTTGTTCATTACCTCTTCCGTTTTATCGATTGTAATCGATGTTTCGGTGTGAGACACATCGTATGAGAGTTGGGTTTCAACAAACGATTCGATTCGGTAATGATAGCGAAGCTGATGCACGTAACGGCTCACCTCTCCACTGTTTAACCCTTCGGCACGGGTGTCATAAAAGAAAAAGACCCGTTTGGCACGATGAATCAATCTATAAAAGTGGTAGGCAAACACACTGTCTTGCAACTTATAGTTTGGAAGGCCGAATCCTTCTCTTATATTGAACGGAATAAATGTATTAGCCGCTCTTTTGGAAGGGAACATTCCATCGTTCATTGACAAAACAATCAAAGTGTC
>JBKEBB010000249.1:0-28530 GCA_047972845.1 Bacteroidales bacterium | reverse complement strand
TAATCTCGATGATCCATGCGCCGTACTCTTTCACGTCCCGGTACTCGATGTAGTTGTTTAGCGAGGTGTCGGGATAAACCCGTCCGTTGGAGGGAGTGATGGTTCGGCGGTTGATCAGCGTGATCTTCTTCATACCCTTATCGACCGAGTGCTCCACGGTGGAGTTGCCATACCACTCGCTATCCCATATATGACCAAGCATATCGGTCACGACCGGGATCTCGCGGATGATGTCGGTTAGCTTCTCATCCACCTTCTCCTCGGGGGTAACCATCTCGTAGGGTGCGGAGATGGTTTGTTCGCGGTGGTTGTTCATCTGCGAAGAGAGCAACGCGTCGTTGGCAATGTCCGAGAAAATCTCCTGCAGGAGATATACCTTTGGCATGGATGGACTGGTGGCAAGCTGTTTGCTCCATCGCCAGTCGGCAATGTCTCGGCGGGTTTGGCTGATCGCTTTTTCGATCACGCGTGGAGCCATGGTAGGCGCATGGCTTTTTATCTCTTCCGGGGCTTGAGGCTTAGGCGTAGCCTTGGCCAATTTTTCGATTATGTAATTTCTTAGATTCATAGCTATTCGTGATTAAATTTAGTGCGTGATCCGTAGCGGAACGGTTTTGGGTTGTTGTCAATCTCGGGATCGGGCGCGATAGTAGGCAGATCAGGCGTAAGCGTGGGAGAGTCTTTGTAGTCGCCAATGCCTGCAATCTTCTCGAGTGTCTTGATCACGTTCAGGTATCGCTCCTTCACCTGATCGTAGATCATATCCACGTGGGCGAGCTCGCAGATATTCCAAGCGGCCACCGTCTTGCACATCCGCAAGATCCACGGGTTGCGCGCATCGCCTGTCGCTCCGAATATCTGATCCACATCGTAGCGAGGTCGGCCATCGCTCCACTGCTTTTGGCTCGAGGCGGTGAAATAGGCTTTCACCTCGGAGACTCCGGAGAGAATACCCGAATCAATGATCTCATCATCTCCATCGGCTATTTCATTCATTTGATATCCGTAGAGGACATCTTTCATTTCTTCGGTTGTGAGAAACATATTAATGAGGTTTAAATGGTGTTTAATAACGGCGTGAACTTCGTTTTTGGAAGCGGTATGTACCACTTCGTGCCAGGATGTTCATATCTAATATGTAGTAGCCTCCTTCGACCGCGTCGGGTCCATCGATCGCCCCTTTGTATGTGGGAGACACGGAGGTGAATTGTCCGATCACTGTCTGCATCTGCGGATCTTCCTTTTCGGCTTCGTTAAAGATCAATGTCCCCATTCTTACCGGAGGCTCGAGGGTTCCTTCAATACGGGAGAATTTATCCGGCTTCTTTCGCGTGTCCGGACGGATTGGGATCATATACCCCTTCTTTTTCCCGATCTCTCTAAATAGGGGAATGAACAACTGTTGATAGAATGGATCTTGCAGCGTATTGTTTTCAATCCAATATTGCACCTGCAGGCCGTGAAGCAGGTAGGAGATGTCGTAAAACCACTCCACAAACTTTGCATTGGAGGCATGATCGCAACAGGCTTTCACTACATAGGTGGTATCGCCTTTGCGGGCAAGGAGTACCACGACTTTGAACGAGTTGCTTTTCACATCGCTGTTGGAGGTTGACGGGTCGGCGTACACGATTATTTGATCCATCGTGTTTAGTGATGGTACTTTGCCGAATTTGAGCTTCTTGAATACACGTCCCTCGGTTTGAGGGTTGTTGAAATATTCCGTTTGCGAAGCAGCATAGGAGATGGTGTTGAGTACACGGTCGATGTGCTCCTCGCTGTTTTTCTCCGGCCAGCTGCTTTGTCCGTTGGTGCGTATGTTGACAATGTCCACCTTGTCGGCCTTTTTCATCATCTCGGTCATACAACAGTACTCCGCGATGATGTTTCCGTTTGCCAGGATGAGCAACGGCACGTTTACGGCACGTGTCGGTATCACCGCGCCGAATATCCACGCCACCCGTTTGTCGATGATCTCGGGGTTTCGGCAATCCTGATCGGTGTCGATGTCGTCAAAAATGATTCCATCGGGACGGATCGCGTCATTCCTTGTTCCACGCGGGCTTTGATCGGCACCCACGGCACGAAACGAAACCCCCTTCTTTGTCTTAAACTCGGAGGCTGTCCATCGGCTGAATGATCGTTGTTCGCCATAGTCATTGGTGATTCGCTGGTTGCTGTCGAGGTTGGCGCGGTATGGTTCAAGCAGTCGCCTGGCGTTGTCCTCGGAGTTGGATATCAACAGCCAATTTCTTTTCTTCCCGGTGAGCGACAGATAGAGTACCTCCATCATGGTACGTGTTGATTTGGCGAGCTCACGACTCCAGCAGCGACACTCGAACCATTCGGGGTTTCCAAGTATTCGCTTGGTGGATCGCTTGTGAAAATCGGCAGCAGGGGCGGTGCAGTAGTTGGGGAAGTAGTATGCGAACCACGCCTCGGGCTCGGACTCCAGCTTTTTCATCCGTGCCTGTTTCGCTCCAAACGATTCCGACTTATCGACAATGGTAGCTATTTTCAACGCCTGGCGATACTCCAACCATTCGTTGTACGCTTGTTTAGTGCCTTGGATGGTTGTCATGTCACTTCATTTTACTTTCGATGTAGGCGTTGAAGTGGTCGCTGATACGCTTTGCTTCGTCCACATCGTATGTGCGTACAAATTCACACAATCCGATACATACGCTCGTAATCTCGGCGATGCCTGTCTCCGTCTCCAGCTTCTTTATCGCCGCCGATATTTTGATCATCCGATCCGACTCCGAAGCAGTGGGAAATCGCTCTCCCTCTTTTCGATCGGTGATTGTCTTGTTCATCTCAGCGAGTTGCGCATACCAGGTGGATAGAATGTTCTCCTTGGTAGTGGTGAGATTCGCCCGGAGGTATTCCCACTTTCCATCCTTCACCCATCGACCGATGGTATTCTCGGCAGCGCCGACCATTTTAGCGATCTCTTTCTGCTGATGCTTGCCGGTAAGGAATAGCTCCTTGGCCAGCTTTTTCTTCGCGTCCCTGTTTAGTTCTTTGCCCATATCTATGATTATTACTATGCAAAAGTGGGTATAGCATATACCATATAAAAAAATACCTGACACCATGTCAGTGTTTTTTTGTGGCGTGTTTGCAACTCGACACCTTTGCTCAACAAATTAATTCACAACACATGAAATTCATTTTATCAGACGGACGAGAAGTTAACTCACGGGGCTACAAGGTAGCGATCGGAGGTATCAACATGGATCGCTTTATTCGCAATCCGGTTATGCTGAAAGAGCATGATCCCAATGTAGTCATAGGCCGATGGGAAAATTGGACCAAGGAGAACAATCAACTCTCCGCGGACTCCGTGTTTGACATGGACGACCCGATCGCCAAAGAGGTATCTCGCAAAGTGGATAGAAACTTTCTCCGCTGCGCCTCGATCGGTATCATCCCGCTCAAGCTCGAATACATTGACGAAAGCTACGTGATGACAGAATCTGAACTCGTAGAGGCGAGTATTGTATCTATCCCGTCCGATGCCGGAGCCATCCGACTATACAACGATAAGCTGGAAGAGCTCACGTTCGACCAGGTGAAAATAAATTTCAATTTCAGTAACCAAAACAAAAAACAGACGATGGAATTTAAGCTATCAACCAAGACGATGGAAATTCTGAAACTGTCAGGCGACTATACTCCCAAAGATGTAGAGATCGCCGTGGCGGAAAAGGACAGAGAGATCGAGCAACTCAAGGCTGATCTGGCAGCTATCACGAAAAAAACACAAACTGACTATCTGACTCAAGCTGTAAAAGCCGGCAAGATCACAGAAGCGGAACGTTTGGCTTTTGACAAGATGTGCGAGCGCGGATGTTTTGACGATGTTAAATCGATGATCGACGCGAAAACCGAATCAGCCTCCGCTACGTTGGCCGATAAGGTACACAAATCAGACCTGAGCGCAGGTCGTGAGACATGGGACTACCTCAAATGGATGCAGGCAGATCCGAAAGGATTGGATAAGATCCGGACCGAGAACCCGAAGGAATTTGAACGTTTACAACTAACACTCAAAAAGTAAAAGACAATGGCAGGAGTTTTTAAAGAAATTTTCGCGACAATCATACTGTCGCTCTTCTATCCGGATGCTTCATGGCTGAAGGAATTGACCTCCATGGATCACATGGTGGATAATAACGCGATTAATTTGGCCGAATGCGGTGCTGACCCCGAAGTAGTAGAGAACAATGCGACTTGGCCACTCACCCCCGCGCAGCGAACCGATTCAGGAATCATAATACCACTGGCTACATTCGATACGAAGCCTACGCACGTCACAAATGTAGAGAGTATAGAAACTAACTACGAAAAGGCCAAATCGGTCACCCAGCAGCACATTAACACCCTGTACAAAAGAGCGTGTACGTCCGCTGCCTATAACCTCGCTCCCGCGGAGCACGCCTCCAACACCCCCGTGATTAAAACCACCGGAGCGGTAAATACAAACGGTGTGCGAGCTCTTACTTACAACGACATTACCGATTTATCATTGGCGTTCGACAATGGCGACCTTCCACAGGATGGGCGAATATTACTCCTATCCCCCCAACATAAGAAGGACCTTAAGAATGAAAATATCAAGCTGTATAAACAGATGATGACGGATAAGGAGATTGATGGATTTAAGGTTTACACCTTTACCGGCAATCCGAAGTACGATCCGACCGACGGCTCCAAGCTGCCATACGGATCAGCTACAGGCAACGATTCATCTGTCGCGTTCGTTAAAACGGCTGCCATGCGTGCCATGGGTACGATTGAAGGCGAGCCTGAAAAACGGTGGTCTGATTATCGAGGTTGGCTACTTGGCTTCCAGCTGCGATTTGTGGCTCTTCCATTCCGCACATATGGCTATGGTGCCATCTACAGCGATGCCGCGCCCGCAGAAGGATAAGATTAATATCAATACGCACAACGGGCTTGTGTAAAAGGCAAGCCCGTTTAAAAAAACGAATATGAGTAAGAAAAATGCTACAAAAGCTACAACAACGGATCAACTCTCTGTGGAGGATGTACAAGGAGTACAAGCGGGAGAATCAGGCACATCATTGGATGACACGCAGACAGCGGAGAGTACAACTGAAGGAGCTGAAGAAAAAGTTCAGGATACAGGGAACGAGCATAGCGGTGAGCAGACAGCTGACCAGTCGGGTACCGAGCTGGATACTTCGAATAAAGAAGAAGCAGCTGGAGAGAAAGGGGATTCACCTGTCCATTCAGAAATGAGCGAAGAGATTGCCGACAAACGCGATCGCATGGCAAAAAAGGTGTTTGGCAAAAACAGTCAATGCAAGGAGCTATATTTCACCTCGGACATCATCCCGTTCTTCGTTAAGAGTGACGCCATTCGTCACGCCACAAAACTAAAGGACGACACCATCGTAACCGTAAAACGAAAGTAAAATGAGCGGACTACCCAAAATAAATATGGACTATGGCAACGGTGCATTGGGGCAAACGATCTCCAGCGCGGACGGACTGCTTTGTATCGCGGTATGTGGAGCCGGAGCGGTGGACGACACCTTCAGCCTGGCGAAACTGTACTCGTTGCGCAAGACCGCCGATCTTACCGCGCTTGGTGTGACAGCCGCCAACAACGCGTTGCTACACCAAACCGTAGCCGACTTTTACACCGAAGCCCCGGAAGGTACACCGGTGTGGGTGATCGGATATCCGAACACTCTGAAAATGTCGGATGTGTTGGACAAAGAGAACGCCTATCTGAAAAACATCGTGGATCTTACCAACGGTGAGATCCGCGGATTGGTGGTTACTTCGGTATCCGCTGAAACGCCTACGATTGAAAACGGACTGGACAACGACATACCCGAAGCGATGTTGAACGCTCATCAGTTGGGCGAATGGGCACGCACGACAAAATACGCGCCGCTGTTTGTTGTGATGGACGGATTGAATTACACCGGTGTGGCCGCCAACCTGCCCGATCTGAAGGTGAACTCCTACTTCCGCACCGCGGTGGTGATCGGATCACGCGCATCAGGAGCAAAGAATCAGGCTATAGGATTGGTTGCCGGACGAATCGCCAGCTCTTCGGTGGATCGAAACATCGGACGTGTGGCGGATGGAGCACTGAATGTGCTTAATATGTACGCGGGGGCTACCGCTGTGGAGTCTGCCGATATAGAGACCATCTACAATAAGGGATATCTCACATTCCGCACATTCACCGGGTTGGCAGGATACTACATAGCCGATGACTTGATGGCCACCAAAGCCACAGATGACTACAATCACCTGACGGCCGTCCGTACCGTTGACAAAGCGGCACGCATCGCCTACGCTGTCCTCGTGCAGCAGCTGCTCGACAAGGTGGAGGTTCGCTCGAATGGTACGATGATGCAACCAGTTATCGTGAGTTGGCAGCAGATTCTCGAAAATGCCATCTCCTCGAATATGACCGCGCAGGGCGAGCTATCTCAGGCGGATGATCGAGGGGTACAGGTCTATATCGATCCCGATCAGGACGTATTGGCTACCAGCACCATTAACGTAGAGCTTAGGGTTCGACCCTTCGGATATGCACGCTATATCAACGTGTTGTTAGGTTTCACCGTAAACGAAAACTAAGATGGCAAACATATTTCAAATAAACGGACGTGAGTACGAGTGGGCGGATATCGCTCTGGTTGCCGGAGGAGTTCCCATCGCTGGATTCCGCAAGGTGTCCTACAAAAAGACACGTGAAAAGGAAGCAATGTACGCCAAAGGTCGCAAGGCTCACAGCATACAGAGCGGAAACGAAGCGGTAACGGGAAGTATCTCGTTTACCCAGTCACAAATGGAGGCGCTCGAATTGGCTGCAGGAGGCGACGTGTTGTCAATGAAGATTGACCTCATCGTGTCCTACGGAGCGGAGCTCAACGCTGCATCGGTGGCATCGGCCGCGATATCCACCGATATCATCAAAGGAGTGGAATTTACCGAGTACGAAAAGGGAATGAGTCAAGGAGATAAGTTTATGGAGATCCCTATGCCATTCCTTGCACTGGACATTAAAAACGTATAGACAATAACACTATGACACAATTAAAAGGTACGGCATCGGCCGAACAGATTGCTGAGTGGAAACAGAAACACACGGACATTTATAAAATTGAGGTGGGAGAATCGGTATGTTACCTGAAGAAACCCGATCGTAAAACCATGTCCTACGTATCGACACTGGCCAGCAATCCCATCCGAGCCAACGAAGCACTGTTGCAAAACTGCTGGTTGGGAGGCGATGAATCGATCAAAACGGAGGATGATAAATTCTTCGGGGTATCGGCCAAGCTTGCCGAGATCGTGCAGATCAAAGAGGCCGAAATTACAAAGCTCTAAAGTCAGCGCAGGCCACGATTGCTCACTCCGGGATATTGCAGATTAACGCGCAGTTGCGATATTTCATGCATCTGTCTGATCCCGAAGCGCTGACAGATGAAGAGTGGGCAATACACGCCGAATCACTGAACTGGATAAGAAGAAAAGAAGCAGACAAATGAACGTACTCACCTATATACTACAAGTCAACGACCGGATGTCATCAACGCTCACGCGCATTGGTGCAACCACCGGCGGTGCTACGACAGAAGTGCGTAAACTCAAAGGTGAGGTGAACTCACTTAACCAAGTGAATTTGTCGAGCTTCTTCTCTTCGATCAGTCGGATCAGTGCATTTTTAGGAGTTGGAATGATTGCAGGTAAGACGCTTCGGATGGGTATGGAGCAGGAGATGCGCAATACCTCGTTTGATGTTTTATTCGGAGGAGCCGCCAATGCAAAAAAGATGATCGATGAAATTTCAACCTATGCGGCCAAATCGCCCTATGGAAAAGCGGGATTGAGTGAGGCTACACAGATGATGGCTGGATTCGGAATCGCGCAAGACAGGATTCTTCCTAATCTGCGAATGATTGGTGACATTGCCATGGGAGATGTGAATAAATTCAATTCGGTGCCATTGGCGTTTTCTCAAATGTCGTCCACCGGTAGGCTGATGGGTCAGGATTTACTACAAATGATCAATGCGGGTTTTAATCCGTTGAATCAGATGTCTAAAACAACCGGGAAAAGCATCAGTCGCCTAAAAGAGGAGATGGAGAAAGGATTGATCAGTACGAAAATGGTGACACAAGCCTTTCAGGATGCAACCAGTGAAGGAGGCCTATACTACGGAATGATCGACAAGATCAGCAATACGGCAGCGGGTCAATGGGCCACCGCGATGGATAATATGAATGAAAAACTGTTGAACCTCTATGCCGATGTGCTTCAACCGATTCTTCTTCCGGCACTGAAAAAATTCAATCAGTTTTTGGAAGATCCAATCGGATCGATTGGACGTTTAACCGATCGCATCGTTTCAGACTTTCCCGTGATCACAGGCCTTGTATTGACCGCCACAGCTGCTTTTACGGCTTTTAGAGTAGGGATGATTCTTTCTGCAGGAGTTACTGCAATTATTGCAGGATTTAAGGCCGTTTTAGTGGGTCTCGATATTACAATATTCGCCATTCGCAATGCAACCAATCTATGGACAGCTGCTCAATGGCTGCTCAACGTAGCACTCAACGCCAATCCTATTGGAGTGGTTGTATCTGCCATATTGGCGTTGGTTGCTGTAATATGGGTGATCTCCCAAGCGGTAAAAGACTGGGGAGATGTGTGGACCAATGTGGTAGCCTATTCGACTCTGTCGTTTGATCGATTTGCCTCAGGCGTGGAACTCAAATGGCTCCAACTGCAGGATAAATTCCTAAACGGGATAGCGGTAATTGAAACAGGATGGTACAAACTTCAATCCCTGTGGAATAAAGATGTGGCGGAAGCCGGATTGTCACGCCTGGAGCAAGAGAGAAACGCCCGTGCTCAACAGATCACATCCGCACAATGGATGGATAAGGCGTTAGACAATAAGATCTCAAACATGGAGATCTTCAAGTGGAATAAAACCTACTTCTCTGATTTGGCAGCCGGCGCTAAAAAAATGATCGGCATCTCCGCCCCGACTCTTCCGGGAACAAACGGAACAGCTGGAACAATAGCCGGTGGAGTCACAGGGGGATCAACCGGAACCACCACCGGAGGCGACACCGCCAACAGCATAGCTACAGGCGGAACCAAAACAACTCATATCACCATCAACATTGGAGAGATGGGCAATCGAATAGTAATCAACACAACCGGAGCCAAAGAGGGAGCCGCGCAGATCAGGGATATCATCCTGGACGAAATGACGCGGGTACTCACCATGGCACAAGGTCAAGTATAATAACCGATCACCTTCTTGCCCTCAGGAAAGTGATAATTGTAGAAAAAAGTATAAAGACATGACTAATCGAATTAAGCTATACAACATGGACTGTCTCAACCTAATGACCGAGATGCCATCCGAAAGCGTTGATATCATACTGACAGACCCCCCGTACTTATACCTCACAAACCAAAAGCTAGATAGGTCATTTGACGAGAATCGGTTTTTCTCGGAAGCGAAAAGGATATTGACTGAAGACGGTTTTATTGTTTTATTTGGAAGAGGAACCTCATTCTACAGATGGAACACACTCCTGTCTTTGCTTGACTTTACATTTAAGGAAGAAATTGTGTGGAATAAAAGCTATAGCTCAAGTCCTCTACTTCCAATTTCAAGAATTCATGAAACAATTTCTATCAGTACTAAAAATAGAGGAATTATAAACAAAACAAAAATTCCTTACGTAGAAATGAAAGCGGTTGATATCGGCAAAATAGAACGAGACATCAATCGGTTAAATACGGTTTTTTCTTCTGAAAAAATTTTTTCAGCGCTTACAGACTATTTTAAATCCGGGAAAATTCACACCGATGGTTGTTGTATTGTAGGACCTACTATCGCTTCGACTGTATCACGTCCAAACAGAGTTGTTGCTACAATGTCTGCCATTGAAAATGGGATGAACGAAAAAAGCATCATACACCTTCAACGGAAGCACTACGGCACAATACACCCCACTCAAAAACCAGTACGGCTATTAGAACGTCTTTTAGCTTTAGTTCTTCCCAAAAATAAAATGATTGAAAGCGTCGTCGTTTTTGATCCATTCGGTGGCTCATTTTCGACGATGGAAGCAGTACACAATATTGGATGCAAAGGCATTTCGTGTGAAATTGATTTGGAATATTTTAATGACGGGAAACAAAGAATTGTAGATATCCAAAAAATATAAACAAACCGATGGAAATAGGATTTAATACGATATTCAGCAAGAACAATCGCATCACCGTGGTTGAAGCCAAAAAGTTGGCTGAATCTGGTGAATCGGTCGAAATGGTGTTGCCACTCTCGTTTCGCCTCACCGATGGCTCGTGGTGGACATTCCCCGTTGAACCACTGATCTCGATCTCCGGTAAAAACAGCATTATCCGTCGAAACGTGGCCAAGTCGGAACGCCGAGGCTCCATTAAAGAGCGATGGGCGGAAGATGACCTGCAGATAACCATTCAGGGAGCATTTGTCCACGCCGATCCGAAAGTATATCCATCGGATGACGTACAGACCTTTACCGAGGCCATCACGCAACGTAAGGCTATCGAGGTTAAGAACGAATTGCTCCTGTTGTTGGGCGTGAATCAAATCGTGGTGGAATCATACGCTCTTCCTTTCACCAAGGGGGAAAACAGGCAGGATTTCAATTTCACAGCCTACAGTGACGACCTGTATCAACTATTTATCGAGGTGAAGGATGTTTAACATGGTGTACGACATACAGATCGGGAACTACAAACTGGGACTCCTCCAGTCGGTAGAGATCCACAAGTCGGTTGACCTGTTGGCCGACACGGCCGTGGTGGTTGTTCCGGGAGTGGTGTACAATCAATCGCTCGACATTGAAACGAAAGTAGCGGTGGGCGATCCGGTGGTGATTCGATTGGGATACAACGACAACCTGGTGACCGAATTTGAGGGATACCTGCAACGTATCGACACAGACGACAACAGCATCACGTTTATCTGCGAGGACGGCATCTACCTGATGCGAAAGCCGGTGAAAGACATACAGCTGATCAAGCCGACCGTTAAGAAGATTGCCGAATATTGCCTGTCTCAGATCGGGCTCTCGGAATTGAATTGTACATACGACATCTCGTTTGAAAAGTTTGTGATCCGTAACGCAAACGCCTACGATGTGCTTAAAAAACTGCAGGCCGACACAAAGGCCAACATCTACATGAAGGGAATGCAGTTGAACATTCACCCGGCATATATAGAGAAAGGTGGTGATGTGATTTATGATTTCGCGATCAATGTAGAGAAGTCTGATCTGAAATATAGAAACTCCTCTGATCGGAAGTTTGAGGTAGTAGTGGAAGGGATCGGACTCGATGGCAAGAAAAAGACGGTGACAGTTGGTACTACCGGAGGCGAGAAACGGACAGTGAAGGTGTTCAATGTAATGGGAGACGCGGCGCTTAAGCAGCGTGGACAGGAAGAGCTCAAATATCTCACCTATACAGGCTACGAAGGAAGTATCACCGGATGGTTAATCCCCTATGTCGAACCGACCTACTCGGTGGCGATACGCGATAAGGAGTATGAATATAAAAACGGAACCTATTACGCCGTATCGGTGACAACCTCCTTCAGCGAAGAGGGTGGATCTCGTAAGGTGGAACTGGGACGAAAATTGACAGGGAATGGATAAATATAGACAAATAGCGGAACTGATGAAAGGCTTTCAGTCTTCCGGTCAAGTGTTTTTTCCGGCGACAGTTGAACGCGTTGACGGAATAACTTGCACTGTGAAGATTGAAGGCCTTTCCGTTTCTGACGTTCGCCTGAAACCGACAACTACTCACACCGCTAATCAGGTGTTGATGGTTCCGATGGTTGGTAGCAACGTGTTGGTGGCTTCTCTCTCCGGAGAGGTGGACAACCTCTTTGTTGTGGCCGCCGATACGATCGACCGAATGGAAGTGACCTGCAACGGCCAAAACGTGATGCGCCTGATCTCTGACTTGATCGGTGCGCTCTCCGGCACATTGCAGCTGTCCACTTCGGCAGGTCCCGCTACAGGCAGTTTCGATCCCTCTACAATCGCTCGATTAAAAGCCGTTGAAACGGCGTTTAAACAGATATTCATATGAAAAACGTAGGCATACTGTTAGATACGGCGACTAACGATTTCGATTTGTCGGTGGTGAAAGATTCTTTCGGGATGATCGTACAAGGCCTGCAGGTGGGCGATGTCACCAAGCAGAATGTAGCGATTATACTTCACATGCACCCGGGAGAGCTGAAAGAACAGCCAACGGTAGGAGTAGGTATCAGCAACATGATACTCGACAAGGACTATTTGCTCTACAAACACAAGATTCGGCAACAGCTGGACGCGGAGGGTATGGCGGTGAAACGATTGGAGATTAACGGACAAAACATAGAGATCAATGCAAGTTACAAGTAAACAGGGACAGTGGTTGGGAGATATCGCCATCCGAGAAGCCGGAAGCATAGATGCGCTGGTGGAGCTGGCAATCAACAATGATCTATCGATCACCGGAAAGATTACCCCGGGAGATACCCTCTCCAAACCCACACAGGTGGATAAACGAGTAACCAACTACTATGCGTTGAATAATCTCTATCCGGCTACATCTACCGAGATCGACATGCGCAACATGGGAGGGATCGGATACATGGCAATAGGTATAACATTTAAGGTTTCATAAGATGGAAAAATTTTGGACAGGGGTCAACACGTGGATGATCTATATGGGAGGTGCCGTCTTGGCATACAACAACGAACTAATCGGCATATTCATTTTGTTCGCATTCTTTTTTATCACTGACTTCATCTCCGGCTTTTTGGCCTCTGTAAAGATGGGACATGGATTTAAGAGCAGCAAGGCGAGGTGGAGTTTCGCCAAGTCGTTCTGTTATTTTGGCTCATTCTCCGTGATCGTGTTTATGGGTATCGCTCTCCGGCAGGCGGACTTCTTTTTAGGTGCGCTGAAGGTGGCTGTCTATTCCGCGACTTGGTTTGAATGCGTTTCCAACCTCGAGAACCTATTGATCCTTTTTCCAGATAACCGTTTCTTGCGATTTATATACTACATCCTTGCGGTCGAATGGGTGAAGAAAATACCCGGACTAAGCAATTTCCTGAAAGAAGAAAAATCTAAAAAAGTTGAATGATGAGAAAGATTGACAAGGTTATCATCCATTGCTCCGCGACCAAACAAGGACAGTGGTTTACAGCATCAGATATCGACAGCTGGCACCAGCAAAAAGGTTGGAGTGGCATCGGATATCATTACGTGATTCTGCTCAATGGAGAGGTGCAGACAGGCCGTCCGCTCGAAGAGATAGGCGCTCACACCATGGGCCAAAACACGTCATCGATCGGTATCTGCTACATCGGTGGCCTGAATGCTTCAGGACAACCATCCGACACCCGTACATTGGAACAAAAGAGCTCATTGGTGAAGCTTATTGCCGAACTAAAGACAAAGTTCCCCGGAGTGACCGTGCATGGCCATAACGAATTTGCTAAAAAAGCGTGTCCTTGTTTTGACGTAAAAAAAGAATTCAAATGAGAATGTTGATAATCATCATATATGTAAGTCTCGGATTGCTGTCGTGCCAAACCAAGCAAAAGGTTGTGTCGGAGGTTAAGTCGGCCGAACGGGTAGAGGTGAAAACCGACATTCGCCAAACGGACAGGGAGCGTATCAAAGAGATTGCCGAAGAGATAGCGCAACGTGTCACCAACGAAGAGCTGGAGATAGATCTAACGATCACCAAGTTTGACACCGATAAACCGGCCGACTCCACCTCCGGTAGATCACCGGTGTTGGAAGAGACCAAAGCGCGGATCAAGCGAAATAAAAACACCAACCAATCCACTCAGGCGACCAAGCAGACCGATACGGAGAAGGAACAAACCATCGAGGATCAATCTAAAGTCGATCGATCTGCCTCAATCGAAAGCATGGAGCGTAAAGAGACTGGATTAGCTCTTTGGCAGAAGATTCTGATAGCGATCGGATCGATCACCGTGGTATCAATCATTGCATGGATAATCATTAAATTCAGAAAATGACATGACAATCTCCGAACTCAAAAAACTGATGACTGATTACTACATCAGCTCCGACACGGTAAAAGCGTCCTATGGCTTGGCACCGGATAAAACCTTTGATGAGCAGTTCTCGGCGGTATCGCTCGAGAATATCATTTTTTCAGACGTCGCCACCGCCATGTATGTGATGGCCGAGCTGTTTGATCAGTTTAAGATCGATATCTCTGAGATTCTCTCTTCTCAACTGTCAGGAACAGTCAACTGGTATGCTTTCAAAGCGCTGTTATTCCAATATGGAATGGAGCTGGTGCCTGATACCGACTATTACGACAATACCGGTCTCACGGCTGATCAGATCAACGCCATGCGGATCGTTAAGTATGCTGCAGCGGTCGAGTCACGTGACAAAAGTATTCTATACGTCAAAGTGGCCACCGATGACGGATCGGGCATTCGCCAACCGCTTACGTCTCCTCAATTAACCGCGTTTAAACAGTACTTAAGCGAGGTTCAATATGCAGGTGTTCGTATCGTAGTGATCAACGATCCGGCGGACGAAATGCGATTGCAAATCGACATTTATTACGACTCGTTGGTGTTGGACGAAAACGGCAGCCGATTGGACGGAACCAACGACACTCCGGTGCAAAGCGCCATCCGCCAATACTTGGAAAATTTGCCATTCAACGGCACGTACACCAATCAGGGACTTGTGGATACGCTTCAGCTGATCAATGGAGTGCGTGTAGCGGAAATAAAATCGGCCGCTTCACGATACGGGGCGTATGAAACATTCACGGAGATAAACGCCCGTGAGGTAGCTCATGCCGGGTATTATTCGATCACTGAAGGAAACCTGATTATTAACTTGATCGCAGATGAAGAACTATTATAACATCAACTACTCACTGCTGGTAATGTTGCTTACTCCAACGATTCTCCGGAGTCCTATTGTTACCACATTGCTCACCTCGCTGGCTAAACCGTTGGATCAGCTGAACGATCAGTTCAACGGATATACCCAAGGCATTGAAACGTCAATCAATGCGCAGGTGTGCTACATGCAAGCCATCATCAACGATGAGTTTGATTTCATCCAGCGAAGAGTTAAGATCCGCACCTCCGATATCAACACCGAATCCTACCTTTCGTGGGTTGAAATACAAGATAAACCGATCATGCTATCCGCCGAAGAGTCGGAAGAGTTCACGCCCTATATTATATGTCGTGATGGATTGATTGGTGTCAACAATCCCGATTTTGACATTGTGTTCCCGATCGGATATACACTTTCCACGGCGGAGATGCGCAAACTTCGACTACTCATTAATAAAAACAAACTGGCTTCAAAAAAATACCGCATAGTATATGAATAGAATAAATTTTACCGCTAAAGAAAGCTTCCCTCTGTCGTCAGACACGATGGACCTGATGCAACAAATGATCACCCTCAACGCTGCGATAGCACAGCTCGGAGGGGTAAACTACATATTGTCCGGTTGCGATGACGACGGGTCAACAGTCTCTCCCGGCATAATCGTGATCAACGGAGAGCTTCTTCCATTCGAGGGAGGCGCTAAAAAGGCGAAGATCACCATCGCACAAACCACCAAGACACTCACCGCCTTCGGTGTAGAATACCCCGAAGCATACGTCTATCGAATGGCTAAGTTTGCCGATGCGGGCGAACACACGTGGGCTGATTTCGTCCAAGTGCTCAGCAACAAAGAGCTCGAGACAAAGATCAACAACCTTAAGGTAGAAGAGCCGGGCTTCGTTAAAATGTGGTCGGGACGTGTCGATCGGATCCCTACCGATTATCGACTGTGCACCGGTGAAATTTTGCTGAAAGCCGATTATCCACAACTCGCTTATGCTCTCGGAAAAGAGACAGAAGAGAGTTTCGCGCTGCCTGATCTGCGCAGACGCTTCGTGGCAGGTTATGACAGCGAGCTATTTTCGGAATACAATTACATGTGGGCAACAGGAGGAGAAGAAAAGGTGACACTGACAATCGATGAAATGCCCAACCACTCGCACGATATCAAATTCATTGACGAAATATGGGGTGACAACGCCAACCATCGGCCATTTCCCAACCCTGCCGGAACATCCGGCTATGTTGCTGCAACCTCATCTGTTGGAGGCGGTGAAGCCCACGAAAACAGGCCTCCATTCTTTGTGCTGGCCTATGTAATCAAAGTTAAATAATTAAATAGAGATATAGTTATGGCAAGTTTAAACGACATTTTATCATGGTTTAAATCCGGTTTATTTCCCACCGAGCAGCAGTTCAGCGACACATGGCTATCCTTTTGGCACAAGTCTGAGAAGATACCACAGGATCAAATATTTGGCCTGAAAGAAACCATCGAATCCGCCACCAAAGGCCTCATATATCAAAATCCCGTCACTACCGCCGCGGACCTCCCCACCACATACCCCACCGCCCTCCCCGGCTGGGCCTCCATGGTCACCACCGAAGGCTACATCTACTCCTTCAACGGCACCACCTGGGCCAGTACCGGCCTCAAAGCATTTCCGGAGGATGTGGTAACTGCCGATAAAATTGTGCAAACAACTGGAACAAGTGACACCGCTGTAATAAGTCAGAAAGGGGTCACTGAATTTGGAAATGGATTAGTTTCATTTAATGCACCATTTGATATAGTAGGAAGTGTCAATTCTGTTGGATTTTTTACTACCAACGCAGCAGCGAGAAGAACTGATTATGTTGTAGCTTTTGAGGGAATGCGGATTGTCGCGTATGATGGAGCAGCTGCTTACACATCTTATAGGGCATGCGCATTTTTTGATATTAATAAGGTGTTTATTTCAGCATTAAGTTTTGAAATCGCAGGAATTAAAGCAATTGTGCTTGATTCAACTAATATACCTGAGGGTGCTGTATATATTGTTAGTTCTACATTGCTCGAATATGTTAATTCCTCTTTTCTTACGTGGTCAATGACTGCAACTGATTTATTAAAACTCCAAGAAAGAAAACTAAATAAATCAGCCGTAAAACAAGGTATAGGAACAAGTTTGTTTGATTTGATGAGCCAAAAAGCCATTACCGACTTTGTAAATTCAATTAATCCATACACTAAACCAACTAATGTTTCAGATAGTGTAAATGTACCCGCAGGATCAAGAGTATCAAGAAATTATTTAATCACAAACAAACAAGTAAAAATTACTATCAACTTGACTAAAATAAGTGGAACGGTTGCCAGTACTAATTATCGAATATACTTCTCTAAAACTACTACAACAGAATATTTAGCCTACAACAATATTCCTTACGGCCAAAGTGTATCATTTTATCTACCAGATGAATATACAGGAGTAACCATTTTTCAAATAACAACTGCAAGTGATGCGTGTGTTTTTAGGATTGATATTTTACAAGATAGCATTTTTAATGATGTAAAATCGAATGCAGAATCAATAGCCTCAATTAATACTGACATTGATACAATCAATGCTGAAATTGACAATATTGGATCGACAATGACATTACCAATTAATGTCTTCGGAAATATTTTGCCCACTAATTTTAAATCTAAGTTTTTCAGTGGTGAAAAAGACGTTGAAATTGTTTGCGTTGGAGATTCTCTAACTGGATTAATCCAATATTGTACTGCATTTTCCGCAGATCAAATCAAACATTTACCGCCTGGAATGACACACAATCATTGGGTGTATCAGCTATGGAATAGGATTAATCTCAATAAGCCTATATGCAATAGAGTTGACACCCCCGATATTTATACAATTATAGGTGCATTCACAGAAATATGGAATGAAAAATTTGATTTACCCACAAAAAATGGTGAGTATAGCTATTCTGCATTGACATTTCAAAACACCGCACTAAATGCATCTGTTTCTTTTAATTGGGATTTAGATACATATGCGAAGTGTAATATTGTTTACTCTGCAAATCAAGATGGGGCATTAACAGAAATTGTGATAGGAGACGGAACTTCTACATACAATGGATTGATACAAGTTTCATTAGATAAGGAAAATTGGATTGAAGCGAATGGGTATGAATTGAATCAAAATACAATCCCCTCTGGATCAACATATACAGAAGCAAATGCGTATTTAGCTGGAGTAGCATTACATCAACGACACAGACGAATTTGGATGAGAAAAACTGATCTGTTAACTGGAATTATAAGCATTACATACCAAAGAAAGTCAACTGATACAGACGTTAATCATTGCACATATTTTTGGGGAACAGAGATGTGGAACCAACAAAGCGTATTTATTACTAATTTAGGTCGTGGTGGTAGAAACATTGATATATTACATAGTAATATTTCTGACGTATCAGATAGAAACCCCGATCTACTAATGCTCGAAATGCCATTGGCGAATGAAACAAGTAAAGCTTCATTTCAGCTATACAAACCTCAATACAACTTGTATTTTTTCAGTGAGACAAGTCCAAAAGGATCAGTAAAAACGAGAAGTAACAATTTCTCAAAGTTTGATGTAATGATGGTATTGCCTCACGGAAGAAGTCTTTACTTTAACGGGAATCAAGCTGTCATATATGGAGATGGGAATGTTGATGAAATAATCAATCATATACAGTGTAAAGCAATATTTACTTATATCGAAGGTTTATCTTCCGATGTCAGAAGCAATTTTGCATGTGTCAACCTCATGGATCAGTTGTATAATGAGGGGCTGTCACGTGGATTAAATCTTCAATCGTGGCTTGCTGGTTCTGTCAACAACTCAACACTCACACAAGACGGCATTCATCTTAATGATTTTGGATCAATGTTATGGTCAAAATATCTATCTCCAATATTTCAGTGATGATGTTTTGTGTACCATTTAATTTAAAAGATTGCTCAAATCTATTTTTCGATTATATGAAGACGGACGGGTGGTGAATACGATTGATATACCCGAAGATCCAACTGTCAGCCTGTCTGTCGCCTTTGAGCAGGGTGAAATAAAGGGAGTGACTCCGGGAAAATGCAATCGAATGGTTCGATACAACGAGGGGCTTCTTCTTCGCAATCAAGAGACTGACACCGCCTATTTCTATAACCTACAAACGATGGAAACGACTCCTTCCTACATCCAACTCCCGAGTGTAAAGAGTCTGTCGCCAATGGTTTACGTGAACAACTTGGTGCAAGCCGATAAATATGATTTTATAGAAATCTATACCTTGCGAATAGCTCAACCCGGGAAACCGGAGAGCAAATACTTGGTACGGGACAGAGAAAGTGACACCACCTATGAGCCGAAGATCGTTTTCGATGAGATAAAGGGAAAAACAGGAGAGATCTCTCCAAGCATCACTGCTAAATCGACTATTCCGGGAATGGGAGTCATCACGTTAAGCTATAACGAACTGCAAGAAGCGAAGGGGAATAACCTATTGAGCGGTGAGTTAAAACGGATGGTTGATTCGATGGGAACGAATGAGAACGACGTATATATGTTCTTGTTCTTCAATAAATAGGGAGAAAACAAACGAGAAAATCAGTTTCAAAAATCCGTTTACTGATTTTCAAATCACACTACTACGTAGCCGCTTGCCTATAAGCGGCTACGGATATTTTCGGCCAAAAATTTCCGTATAAATAATTCCTTTACGCAATTCGTCCGGATTGTCGAAATCCAATTCAGCCATACCCTCTTCCTCTTCCAGCTCCTCAATCTGAACATGTTGCTTCATATGATCAGACACCGAAGAGACAGTGGGGTATCGCACCTCTTGAGGTTTCACTTGAACCTCTTGTTTGACACTCTTTCTACGTACAGGAATCGGGTCCTTTTCGGGTTCACGTTGATACTCCTCTTCAGGGGAAAACCACTCGTCAGGAATCTTCATTTCGGGCTTTTTCTCCTTGGTTGCTCCCTTGAACATATTAATCAAGGCAATGCCCACAATGATAATTACATAAATCCAATTTCCGAAATCTTCCATATTATGACTATATTTGCACCAAAAGTAATACTTTTTGAGGAGAAAACAGATTAAAAATCAGGTATAAAAATACTGAAATGGTATTTTACCACAACAAAGTTAGCTAACCAATAGAATGAAACTATTCATAGAAACCTACGGTTGCCAGATGAACTTGGCCGACAGCGAAGTGGTCGCTTCGATCATGTCGATGGATGGATACGAGGCAACCGATAAAATCACCGAAGCCGACACCATTTTTGTAAACACTTGTTCAATCCGTGACAATGCGGAACAAAAGGTGATCAACCGACTGAAATATTTCCAGACACTGAAAAAGAAGAATCCCAAACTGGTGGTCGGAGTGTTGGGCTGCATGGCCGAACGTGTCAAAGAAGAGCTGATATCGGAACATAAGGTAGATATTGTAGCAGGTCCCGACTCGTATTTGGATCTGCCCAACTTGGTAGGCGCGGTAGAAAAGGGAGAAAAGGCCATCAACGTGAACCTTTCCGAAACCGAAACCTACCGAGAGGTAATCCCATCGCGTTTGGGAAGCGGACGTATTTCGGGCTTCATATCCATCATGCGCGGATGCAACAACTTCTGTTCTTACTGCATTGTGCCTTATACCCGAGGTAGAGAGCGTAGCCGCGATCCGCAAAGCATACTCTCCGAACTGAATGATTTGAGAGAACGAAATTTCAAAGAGGTCTCCCTGCTGGGACAGAATGTCAACTCCTATTCATTCACGGAAGATGGTTCGACTGTCGATTTCCCCGCTCTTCTGGCATTGGTAGCCGAGGCTGCTCCGGATATGCGCATACGATTCACCACCTCTCATCCGAAAGACATGTCGGACGAGATTATCGCCACCATGGCTAAATACGACAACATCTGCAACCACATCCATCTGCCTGTGCAATCGGGAAGCAATCATATATTGAAACTGATGAATCGCAAATACACAAGCGAATGGTATTTGGAGCGCATCGCTTCGATTCGGAGAATGATTCCCGACTGTGGTATCACAACCGACCTCTTCTGCGGATTCCACTCCGAAACCGAGGAAGATCATCAAGAGACGTTGTCGCTGATGAAAGAGGTGGTATTTGACATGGCTTTCATGTTTAAATATTCCGAACGACCGGGAACGAAAGCGGCCAAATCGCTACCGGACAATATTAGCGAAGAGATAAAAATAAAAAGACTTACCGAGATCATCGACCTGCAGAATAAACTATCCCTGGAGAGCAACCGAAAGGATATCGGTAAAACATTCGAGGTGTTGGTCGAAGGATTCTCCAAGCGATCGCGCGAACAACTGTTTGGTCGCACCCCGCAAAACAAAGTGGTGGTATTCCCCAAGCAAAACTTCCGCATCGGACAAAAAGCGATGGTGACGATCACCGAAGCGTCTTCGGCTACGCTGATAGGTGAAGTCGCCCCCTGATAGAATAGAAATGAAAACACGATAACCTAACATAATCATTAATACCAACAATTCATCATGGAACCGAAACAACCTACACGCCTCTATTCATTGGATGCACTACGTGGCCTCGACATGCTATTTATTATGGGAGCAGGAGCTTTCTTTACTACACTGGCAACTGCATTTCCAACTCCTGTGACAGAGTTTCTGGCCGAGCAACAACATCATGTCGATTGGCATGGATTTCGTTTTGAGGATATGATCTTCCCGCTATTCTTATTCATAGCAGGAGTTTCATTTCCCTATTCGATTGCCAATAAGAAGGAAAAAGGACAGGGAATAGGAGTGATCAATAAAGAGATTCTACGAAGAGGATTGACTCTCGTATTGTTTGGCATCCTGTATAACAATGGATTTAATTTCGACTTCCCCGAGATGCGTTATGCCAGCGTACTGGGTCGAATTGGTCTTGCATGGATGTTTGCCGCCTATATATATGTGGGATTCAAACAATCCGTCCGCTTGATATGGATAGCTGCTCTTCTGATCGGATATTGGTTGATCATGTCATTTATTCCGGCTCCCGATGCTCCTTTTGGCGCGGGAATATTCTCTCCCGAAGGAAACTTTGCCGGATGGATTGATCGCCTCTTCCTCTATGGCAAATGGGCCGGGGAGACACAAGATCCGGAAGGATTCTTCAGCACCATTCCCGCTATCGGAACAGCTCTTATGGGAATGCAAGCAGGACGTTTCATCCGCTGGGAGAAAGAGGGACTGACCCCTACCAAGAAAGTTCTTTATATGCTGATCGCGGGGTTGATTCTGATGATTATCGGACAACTGTGGGATTTGATATTCCCAATCAATAAGAAACTTTGGACCAGCTCGTTTGTTTGCTACGTGGGAGGAATAAGTACTCTTTTGCTGGCACTATTCTACTTCATTATAGATGTGAAAGGGTATCGCAGTTGGGCATTTTTCTTCAAGGTGATCGGAGTAAACTCCATCACCATCTATATGGCACAGAAAGTAATCGGATTTCACCGAGCTGCCGAATTCTTCGGTAAAGGCACCGTTGGTCTCTTCTCCGAAGAGTGGGGGGCAGTGATCGGTAGTATCTTCTACATCGGAGTATGCTGGACATTCCTTTACTTCCTCTACAAACAAAAGATATTCTTAAAGGTATAACAGTCATTCGAGGGGGCTTCATCGGCTCCCTCATTCCACCCTATCTCTATATTCTAAAACCGCCACACCATGACAAGACAACATTGCATTCTCGCACTACTTATTTCCATGCTATGGAGCTGTTCGGATAAAAGCTTGGTAATCCTTGAAACAGACGCTCTACGATTTGCCATCGACGCCAAGGGACAACTGATCTCACTGTACGACAAAACCGGGAAAGCGGAGTATAAAGCCGCTAACGTATCAGCACCGCTTCTTTCCCTACGCATAAAGGGAGTGGTAGAAGAACCACTAAAGGCTCAATGGGACGAAGAGGCTCAGTTGCTGACGCTCGACTATCCATCGAAAAGCAAAGCGACCATCAAGATTGTTGAAAAAGAGGGATATTTCACCTGTGAGATCGAACAGATTGAAAGTCCGAAAGAGATAGAATTAGCCATTTGGGGGCCATATCCAACAACAATCTCCCAAACAGTAGGCGAATGTGTGGGGGTGGTAAGAGATTCGACATTTGCTTTCGGAATCCGTGCGCTCAATGCCAAAACCATCGGAGGATATCCCACAACGGAAGATGACGTTGATCCTTTCTTTGACATCTTCGCCACCAATTCATTGGTCGATGTGGACGATAGCATCAAAGTGCTGTATAGAGGACAAACAGCCAAACATACCGAATTCGGATCAGTGGTGCAGGCTTATGTAAGAAACCGCAATAAAGACCGGATCATCCCGATGTGGAATCATGATCGCTTTACCGCTCCCGCGTATGACGACGGCGGTGTGATCGGATCAAAGATCGCACTCTTTGGATCACCCGAACCGCAAGCTCTTGATTATATTGAGAAAATTGTGTTGGGAGAAAACCTCCCCCATCCTCTCATCAAAGGTGAATGGGGAAAAAGAACACCCTATGCTACGGCTGCCTACATCATCTACCCCTTCAACGAGAAAAACATTGAAGAGGCCATTGCGTTTACTAAGCGTACCGGACTCGAATACCTCTATCACGGAGAACCATTCAGCACATGGGGCCATTTTACCCTCGATCCGAAAGAGTTTCCCAATGGTGTGGAAGGGTTGAAAAACTGTGTGGAGAAAGCGGCAAAAGAGGGAATCCAACTTGGGATTCATACCCTCTCGAATTTCACTACCACGAATGATCCGTATGTGACTCCCATTCCCGACAAACGGTTGGCTCGTGTCGGAGCAACCACAGTGATCGGAGCGATCGGAGCGACCGACAAGGAGATAGAGATTGCCTCTCCCGACTTCTTCAACCAAATGAAGAATAATTCACTGCATGGGGTGATGATCGGCGAAGAGTTGATTCGTTATGAGAAAGTGAGCGACTCGGCTCCATGGAAACTACTCAACTGTCAACGCGGAGCGTGGGGAACAAAGGCTTCCGCCCATAAGGAAGGAACAGAGATTGCTAAACTATTGGATCATCCGTACAATGTATTTCTTACAGACATTGATCTAACCAAGGAACAAGCACGAAACATTGCCGATCTGTTCAACAAAACGGGAATTATGCAAATCTCATTCGACGGATTGGAAGGAGCGTGGAGTACGGGATTGGGACAATACGGTTTGTCGATGATGATCAAAGAATGGTATAACCACTTGGAAGAGCCCTATAAGAACTGTATCAACGATGCAAGCATGACAACCCACTACAACTGGACCATGTTTACACGCATGAATTGGGGAGAACCGTGGTATGCGGGATTCCGCGAAAGTCAGATGACTCTTCGGATTCTGAATCAAGATTTCTACCGCCGAAACCTGATGCCTTCAATGTTGGGATGGTTCAAATACACCTCAACCACCTCTATTGAAGATGTGGAGTGGCTGTTGGCCCGCTCCGCAGCATTCGATGCCGGATACACACTGGTTACGAACGGTGATCACGTGGCTAAGAACGGTGAAACCGAACGGATCATTAAAGCCATCCGAGAGTGGGAGAATGCCCGCATGGCAGAAGCATTCCCTACACCTTTGAAGATGGAAATGGAGCATCTCAACAACGAATACTCGTTGACTGAAACATCTACAACCTCATGGGAACTCACCCCATACAGCGTACAACGCTTCAAGCATCAGAACGTACAACGTCAGCCGGGAGAACCGATTGTGAGCAAATGGACATTCAACAATCCGTACGAACGTCAATCCATCGGTTTCCTTATCAAGGCAAACGACGATATTTCGAAGATCACACTCTCCATCGGAGGTTATGCGACCATTGAGGTCTCTTCGCCACTGAAGAAGGGTCAATGGCTCAAATACGAAGGAGGAGACACCCTTCGCGTGTATGATGAAACTTGGCATGTGATCGCATCTCAAACCATGGAGAAAGATCGTTTGACTGTCGATGCTGGTGAAACCACCATTGTTTTCGGCTGTACGTTCGGATCATCCGATGTGGAAAAAGCGGTCTCAGCAGAGATCAAAACCAAAGGTCAGATGATTCCGTTGCAAGCAAGCAGGTAATCCGTTTATTTCATAAAAACACCCCGAAGAAAGAGTCAGTTTGTTCTTTCTTCGGGGTGTCTCTGTTTCCTATCTTATATCAGTAAGGAGAGTATGGAGTTTTTAACCGTCTATTGTGTCGGTTTCCAATCTTTCGCTTCCCATGCCAACACGGCCGATCCAAGCACAGCGGCATTTTTATCCATCAGCTCGCTTAGTACTATCTGCACCCTTCCACGGTATCTTGGCAACATATTAGCCTCCATATGTCGCTGGGCGGGAATACGAATCAGATCGCCCGAGCGGCTCAATCCTCCAAAAAGAACAATCTTCTCGGGATTGGAGAAGGTTACAAAGTCGGCGAAAGCCTCACCCATTATTTTTCCCGTAAACTCGTATGCTTCCAAAGCAACCGCATCTCCTTCCAATGCGGCTTCATGAATCCGTTTAGCTGTTATCTCATCGGGATAATAGTCACGAAGCAAACTTGGTCTTGTAGTATTGGTTAGCAGTTCACAAATTGTTTTTACTATTCCGGTGGCCGAAGCGTACGCTTCAAAGCAACCATACCTTCCACACGCGCACAACCGTCCATTGTTTCGGCAGTAGGTGGTATGACCCAATTCACCGGCATGTCCGTCCTGTCCATATACCACCTTCCCGTTTATCACCAAGCAGCTCCCAATTCCGGTACCGAGGGTTATCATCACAAAATCCTTTACATCGCGCGTCACACCATAGATCATCTCTCCTATGGCAGCAGCATTGGCATCGTTGGTTAGGATTACTGGGATGCCGAATCGTTCGCGAAGCAAACGGGCAAACGGAATATTGTCTTCCCACGGGAGGTTGGGCGCGAACTCCACTACTCCCGAATAGTAATTCACATTGGGTACTCCAACCCCCATCCCGGCAATCATCGCCGATCCTCCCACTTTGTTAATCAGTGGATAGAGGGAATTATATAGCAATTCGATAAATCCATCTACACTCTTCTCCTGGGTAGTTTTTATCCGCCCGGATTCAATCGGAGTTCCTGATTTGTCAACAATACTGAATATCGTATTGGTTCCTCCGATATCTATCCCGATTGTGTATTTATTGCTCATTAAAAGGGGTCCTAATGTTTATTGATCAAATTAAACTGCAAAGGTACGAGATATTGTCCATTCCAATTTTGGAATAAAAATCAAAAAAACGGAATGTTTGTGCTCAACAATTAGTGCGAAACATTGAGTGCATCGTACAATTCAGCTATTGTACGTCTGATAGTCGGATGAATGATATTAGGAACAATATCACAAAGGGAACATAATACAAAGATTCGTTTGTGGAGCTGCGGATGAGGAAGAATCAAACGTTCCGAATCCACAATAAGATCTCCGAACAATAAAAGATCAATATCTATAATGCGATCGGACAAGGGTTCCTCTCTGTTTGTACGGAGTGACTTCCCCATCTGGCGTTCGATAGCCTGCGTTCGATCTAAAATATCAAACGGAGCGAGAGAGGTTTCCACCTCTATCGCTCCGTTCAAAAAGTCGTTTTCTGAAATAAACCCGATTGCCGGAAATGAGTACCATGGTGAGCGAGCGATGATTCGTCCGATCTGTTCTTCTATAAGGATCAATGCTTTTGTCAGATTTGCTTCACGATCCCCAAGATTTGTACCCAATCCCAAACAAACACGGTTCATTATACGATCATCATTGCATCGCCGTAGGCACCAAAACGATATCCCTCTTTCACGGCGATTTCATATGTTTCCATCACTTTCTCGTATCCGCCGAAGGCGCAAGTAGTCATCAACAAGGTGGATAAAGGAAGATGGAAGTTGGTTACCAACACATCCGCTACAGCAAAATCATACGGTGGGAATATAAACTTATTAGTCCATCCGTCAAATGGTTTGACGCGACCTTCAGTGATAGCGGCAGTCTCCAATCCACGCAATACAGAGGTTCCGATGGCGCAAACCCGATGTTTGGCTGCTTTAGTCTTGTCAATCTTCATAGCAACCTCTTCACCCACGATCAACTGCTCAGAGTCCATCTTGTGCTTGGTGAGGTCTTCCACATCAATCTCTCTGAATGCTCCCAATCCGGTGTGAAGAGTGATAAACGCGCGATCGATTCCTTTAATTTCCATGCGTTTCATCAACTCACGACTGAAGTGAAATCCGGCTGCAGGAGCCACAACAGCTCCTTCAGTAGAGGCGAATATATTTTGATAACGAGCCTCGTCCTCCTTATCCGGTTCACGGTTTATGTAGCGTGGAAGAGGTGTATTTCCAAGAGCAAAGAGTGCTTTTCTGAATTCCTCATTACTTCCGTCATACAAAAACCGGAGTGTGCGTCCGCGCGAAGTGGTATTATCTATCACCTCAGCAACAACCGATTCGTCTTCCGAGAAATAGAGCTTATTCCCTATTCTGATTTTACGAGCCGGATCGACCAACACATCCCACAGACGAAGTTCTCCATTCAACTCCCTCAATAAGAACACCTCAATTTGAGCACCGGTCTTTTCCTTATTTCCGAAAAGACGTGCGGGAAACACTTGTGTGTTGTTAAATACAAACAGATCCTTTTCTGTAAAATAACCAAGGACATCTTTGAACACCTTGTGTTCGATCTTATTTTTCTTCCGATTGATAACGAGAAGACGCGACTCATCGCGGTTTTCCACCGGATGCGTAGCAATTAATTCATCAGGAAGGTTGAATTTAAATTGTGAGAGTTTCATATTTATACTTGAATTGCTTGATAATTACACATTGAAAAACAGTTGAACGTACGAGCATCTTCTGTTAAGTAGCTCAAACGTCGCAACTGAATAGTCTGCCAAGATTACCCGTTCTCTATTTCCGATTCTTCGGAATCTGAAGGAAGTTCCTCTTCATCGTACGATTTGATTCGCTTAACGATTCTCATCTCGCCAATCTCCGATTCGAAGTCCTCCACTTGGATACATTTGTCGAGCGTGACTTCCCCTATTCGTGTTCTAACCAGATCGGTCAGATGAGCTCCACTGTCGAGAGCCGTACCGATATCACGCGCCAATGCACGAATATAGGTTCCTTTACTACACACCACCCGTATCACTATCGTAGGGAGATTACACTCCATCAGCTCAATCTCGTCAATAACCAACGGTTTGGCTTGCAGTTCTACCTCCTCGCCTTTACGTGCAAGATCATAAGCACGCTCTCCGTTGACCTTACATGCCGAAAAGACAGGTGGCACCTGCATAACATGGCCTACAAACTGCTGCAATATCTCTTCGATCTTTTCACGTGTGATATGCTCGGTCGGATACACCTCGTCGATCGGTTTTTCCATGTCAAACGAGGGAGTCGTCGCACCTAACATTAACGTTGCAAC
>JBKEBB010000209.1:0-4576 GCA_047972845.1 Bacteroidales bacterium | reverse complement strand
ACCCTTATGCTGTTTCAGCTATAAAGATAATGAAAATCAGTGATATATGCAATTTTTTGTGGACTATTTTACAACTTTTTTTGGCCAATTCTTTTTAGGAAGTATTGCGGATAATCATATTCTCTTTTCCTAGTGTGGCAATGACTCTTGCCAGATTTACTAATTTGTTTCGATATCGCTTCGGAGTCCACCTTCTGATGGATGTGGGTAGGAATTCATCGTCATTGTGAATGGAATCGTTTTGTAGATCGAAGAGATTCTCCGCGTTATAAAACATAATAGGGTAGGTGGTGCTGATTTTCTGTCCGCACAACATACTCCCCCCAATCCACATAATCACTATTAGTACTATTCTACCCATTGATATGCTCCAATATCAGGACGTTCATCCGATGGTCGAGCCACCCCATATCTGTCCAACGGATATTCCAAACTATATGTTTTATTTCCTGATTGGCGTGCTTTTGATTTTGAATCAATCCTAAAATCAAATTGATATCCTTTGTCAGCCGTATTGATAAAATCAGCTGATTGATCCCATATTGTTTCAATGAAACGGGGACTTTCAATTTGTTTTGTCCGTATCAGGCAGTGGTCAAAACGGTATTCCAATGTGGACGCAATCCCTTTGTCCAAAGTGGCATCCAGAATCATTAACTCATTGCCTGTTTTTCCATCAATGATGCAGTTGTTGAAATTGGCCTCTGTAATTGGAGCGATCGTTTGTTCAGGCGATTCAAAATAATTAGCCAGTATCAGAGTGGGGTATTCCGGGGATGCAAATCGAAAATAGTTGGCAAAAGTGCAGTGGGTAAACAGATATTTTCCTCCGACAAGGTATGCTGCTTTTCCCCGTGCGTTTGTCAATTCTGTGTTAATAGCTTCA
This sequence comes from Bacteroidales bacterium, assembly GCA_047972845.1. GTDB lineage: Bacteria > Bacteroidota > Bacteroidia > Bacteroidales > JBKEBB01 > JBKEBB01. The sequence continues at coordinate 3,690 of JBKEBB010000209.1, read as the reverse complement.
ATCCAACTGTCGTAACTCACCATCAAATCTCCACTGCTATTTGTCAATTGACAGTTATACATGTACATAGACCGTTTCTTTTCTTCATTTCCATAGATAACCAGCCCATTGGAGGAATTTCGAATGATCGTGTTCACCAAGCTGTTATCAGTACTACGTTTATGAATTGTGATGCCTCCCCATTGACCCGGGGAAAGGTCATAAGGAAGATCCGGTAGTAGTTTGTCGAGTCTCATCCCTCTGATCACTATCGGTTTGTTTACTGATCCCAACGTGTTTAGTTTTCCGTGTACCTCGATGTGAGCTTTGTCGGCCATGTAGAAAACGACTCCCTCGTTTACAGTCAATGTCGCCTGTTCGTTTATTATCAGGGAGTCGTATATGATTATCGGTTTATCGGATTGAATTGTGGTGTCGGATTCAATTCTCTTCCCTTTCCAATGATACGCATTCTGCCCATAGGCTTGCAAAACCACCTGTTTTTCTTTTCCGTTTACGGTAAAAATCAACAGATCATCAATTATGTAAGGTTTATTCTCTTGATTCTCTCGGATGTTTGCTTCGATGAAAATATACAGACTGTCTCTTTCTTTGATTATAAGATTTGAGATGTTATTTCCCTTAGTGCCATCCACGTTGATATGAAATCCTTTTTCGTCGCCTGCCAAAAGTCGAACCGACTCAATTTTCAGCGGTTGAGGGTTATTGTTATATCCCATCAGTTTGGCTGTAGAAGAACCTACGGTTGTGAAAACGGTATCAAAATAAATGGTATCGCTCGAGAAAGTTAGTTGATAATTATCGTTGGTGGAGTAATGATCAAAATCGACACAGGATACCCCTAAGATAAGGATGAAAAGGATGATAGGATATAGGCGAAATGAGTGCATGATGTGTGTGTTCAGATCAAGGTTATTTGTAGTGTTTATAACGTGAATGAAGAACGTTTATTACATCAAAGATATACTTAATCTGCCAGATTTGAGCAATCTGTTTCGTATGAATGTTTTCTCTATTTAAGCAAAACGAATATTCCTATTCAACGTTTGGTGTACAGCATAAACGATTATGGTGTACACCGCAATCGATCGCGCTGTACACCATAACCGAAATAATATTGCTCTTATCCATTATTACATATAATGGGAAATAACAACCTAAGCCTCGAATGGGCCAATTCTATTTGACTGCTTGCAGTATGGCAACCAGATGTTTCCACCACTGTTCAACTGATGGTATGTGCAACCGTTCGCCTGGGGAGTGAGGATCTTTTATGGTTGGTCCGAATGAAATCATGTCGAGATTCGGATATTTTTGAAGAAATAGACCGCACTCTAAACCTGCATGAATCGCTTTTACGTTGGGATCAACACCAAAGAGTTGGTTGTGGGTTTCAATCGCGATTCGTAGTATAGGGGAGTTCGTATTTGGATTCCAGCCCGGATATCCATTGCTGTGGACCACTTTCGCTGATTCCATAGTAAGGGCTTCAGCCACCTCTTCGGCAATCTTTGAGAGGGCTTCATCGTTGGAGCTCCGTTGGAGTGTAGCAATCACGATTGTATTGTCCGATTTCATTTTTATCGAGGCCAGATTGGTGGAGGTTTCTACTAAACCTTCAATCTTTTGGCTCATTGAAACGACTCCGTGAGGACAACGAGTTACTACTTCCAACAATTGTTCAGTAAACGATTCTGGAAACATCAACGGTTGCGAAGCCTCCGAAGAGAGAATTATGTTTATTTTAGGATCCGTTTCACCATACTGTTCCTCAATTTCTATGAGGTAATGGTTTAGAGTGATACGAACCTGCTCTTTCATGGAGTAGGGGACTCCTGCAACAGCTCTAGCCGTTCTTGCAATGGCATTACGAAGATTGCCTCCATCTATCTCGCATAAAACAAGGTCAGTCTCCTCTTTGAGTCGATTTAAGAAACCTATCAACAGTTTGTTCGCGTTTGCCCGCCCTTTGTTGATGTCATCTCCGGAGTGTCCTCCAATAAGTCCCGTTACTTCTACCGAGAAATAAAAATAATGGTTAGGAGAGGATTCCATGGTGTAGTCGATTGTTGCCACAGTATCAATGCCTCCCGCGCATCCGATGTATATATCACCTATATCTTCAGAGTCCAGGTTGAGAAGAGTATTTCCGGTAATCAGATTATCGTCGAGCTCAAATGCTCCGGTCAGTCCGGTCTCTTCATCTATGGTAAATAGACATTCGATAGGTCCGTGAGGAATTTCAGTTGAGTCGAGTAATGTTAACTGAGCTGCCACACCGATTCCGTTATCAGCGCCGAGCGTAGTGCCTTTTGCTTTCATCCATTCTCCGTCGATGTATGATTGAATAGGATCTGTGGTGAAATCAAAATCTATGTTCGGGTCTTTTTCGCACACCATATCTACGTGAGATTGCAAAACAACCGTTTTTTTATTCTCATTTCCTTTGGTTGCAGGTTTAGAGATAACAATATTACCAACTCGGTCTATTTTGTAATTCAGATTCCTGTCTTTAGCAAATTGTTCAAGGTGTTTGATAATCAGCTCTTCATGCTTTGACGGACGAGGAATTTGTTTAACTTCGTCGAAGAATTTCCATATGGAATGAGAGGAGGGGGCTACGTTTCCCATGTTGCTAATGTGTTAAATAATTGGTCATTGACTCCCCATTAACTAAAAAAAGGGGGCTTTTGGTATGTTATTTACCTAATTGATGTATATTTGCAACGCAAATGTAACAATTATATGCTTTATACCCTACTTTTTACCCTCGTAATTGTATTATTGTCCGTTTTATTGCTGGGCATTCGTATTTTCTTTTTCAAAGGGAAGGGTTTTCCTAATACCCATATTGGAGGAAACAAAGCTTTGCAAAAAAAAGGAATCGTTTGTGCACAGACCATGGATAAAATGGAACGCAGTTGTTGAATTGATTTATACAAGTAAGAAATATCTAACAATTATAATATGAAAAACCTGAATTACATTATTAATGGAGTACTCGCTGTTGCTGTTATTGTTTTGTATGTACTGAATTTTACAAGTAAAAACAATAAGGAGACCGCCTCTTTCGAATCGTCCGGATCTGTTGTTGAGATGGCGACCTTACCTATTGCCTATGTCAATACCGACTCATTGCTTAGAGCTTACAATTTTGCAAAAGATATGGACGAAGCATTGGTTCGCAAGCAAGAAAATGCAAAATTGACGATCAACCAACAGATGAGAAAACTGGATCAGGAAGTTTCAGAGTTTCAACGTAAAGTGGAAAACAACGCTTTCTTAACTCGTGAACGCGGAGAGCAAGAGCAAGCTCGCTTGATTAAAAAAGAACAGGAGATTCGTCAACAAAGTGACCGTTTAGCTGCTGAACTGGCATTGGAACAACAAACAATGAACGAGAAGTTGAGAGATAATATCTATTCTTTCCTTAAAGAGTACAATGCTGTAAAGAAATATCAAATTATTATGGCTAACAACTCGAATGATAATATTATGTTGGCTGATAAAGCGTATGATATCACCAATGAAGTGGTACTTGAATTGAACAAACGTTACAATCCTTCTGTAGCTTCATCTACTGAATCGAAGTAGTTGAAACTCTTTAAATACAAAAAAGAAAAACCGCAATTGGATGCTTCCGATTGCGGTTTTTTCTTTGAAGATCGTTGGTGATTCGTTTGATCTTTG
>JBKEBB010000181.1:0-16987 GCA_047972845.1 Bacteroidales bacterium | reverse complement strand
ACGGCAGAACGAGATGCTCGGTGCATTAAGATTCTGGAAAATGTGGAGAAAAATATATGCCCCGAAGTGCGAGATGAAGTTAAATCACTTGTGTTTGATTATAAATCTCAGGCGTACAACTCGAACTGGGAAGAGTTTGAGATTCTATTTCAAAAGGTACATGCATCGTTCTACACAAGTCTTAATGAACATTTTCCAATGTTGACTCAGAATGAACGTAAACTGTGTGTGTTTCTAAAACTCAATATGAGCAATAAGCAGATCGCGCAAATAACCTTTCAAACGGAGGAAGCTCTCAAAAAGGCACGCCAGCGGTTACGGAAAAAACTGGAGATTGAGCGTGACACGAATCTGGGATCGTTCATCCAGAATATATAGTGATGGTACAAAACATAGACGTCGCAACCTTAGATACAGGGGCTATTCATTGAGTTGAATGGCCCTTTTTTATTATAAACGATCAACACCCCAATTCAGATACTATTCCGGGATGTCCCCCTCAGATGTTTATTTAATCTTCTAAATAACAATAGTTTGATCTTGTATGGGAAAACTATTTTCCCATTGTCCCCTTTTTGTCTCCCTCCCTTTTTTAGGATGTTTGGACACCTGTAATCTAATTTAGCGGTTGCCAACGGATATTACGTTCATTCATATCTGACCAAGATAAATTAAATAGTAAGGGAGCAGAATAACTCCTCAACAGCGAAAGAGTAGAGTTATGAAAAAACACGATTCGTATATATTATAACGGATATGGTTTAGGTTGGTTCTCTCTGATTATAGGAGGGGAATTGCGAAGAAGGAAGGACATTGTGTAGGTATTAATTCGACAACCCGGATTGATGTTTATGCAAAGGTTCTTCCTACAAACAGAAGAGACTTGAGGATATATATCTGATTGCCGAATAAACAATGGAGACTCCAATTATCGGGGAAAGAAGCCACCCCCTTAATAAGGAAAGACCGTTCAGGCATTCTGACAAAATAATAATTGAAAATACTATTATGGCAGGCAACAAAAAGAGTACGGAGAGATATGTCAATTGCTTTTCATGTAACACTGAATTTTCCAGATTCTACCTGTGTTGACCAAAGTAAAATGAATAGTGCCAAACAAAACGAGTTTTGTTTGCTAATAATCCGACTAAATGATAAGGCCTTATGGGGATAGATTGGATCGAGGGTGAGAATTCAATCTTGACTATGACTTAGTCTGAGTCGGGATCTCTCGTTGATCAGAAAAGTGATACTAATTATTACCCGCAAATGCGAATGCTGTATTTGTAGTTTGAATCAAATGTATGAATCAAATGTGTAAATGTGTAATCCGGATAATCATAATTAATGCGAGTTGGGAAAGCCTTATTACTAATTAAAAAAATGAGTCATGAATAACAAAATCATCTTAGCTTTATTTTTCTTTGTCTCAATGATTGCAATTTCTTCGTGCAACAAAGTTGACAAAGACGATTTTAACAACCTGAAAGATCAGGTAAACAAGAACACCGAAGATATTTCGGATCTAAAAACTCTCACATCAGCACTTCAGTCTGCTGTTGACAATGGACAAATGATTACCAATGTTCGTACAGTGACAAAGGTAGAGGGAGGTCAAACCATCAGTGGAGTAGAGATTACTTTCTCAGGTAACGGAGGCGTTAAGACAATCTGGAACGGTGCGAATGCCCCTATTCCTGTAGTGGGACTAACTCCGTATGTCTGGATCAATTCAACCGGAATGTGGGCCATGAATTTTGGATCAATCCCGAATGATAAAGACAATGCCTCCTTTGAAATGAAGAATCAGGCAGGATCATCCATTCCGGCGCGTGATAACGGGGATATAAAAGCATGGGATGTAGCTGTGATAGATCAGCAGGGCAAGGTGGCTTTTCGCTTGCAAGACAATAATGCTTCTCCGGCAGTGGTTCAGGTAAAGACTACGGATGTAGTGTATGAAACCGATACCAAGCTGATGCAAGCAGTGGTAGAGTATGACGATTATGTTGAGATAATGGTCAATAATACGGTGTATAGAGTGATGCGCGAGGTGTGCTATCCAACCTCCATAACAATGTTGGCTAACTCGATGTATGTGGAGAAAGGAAAGAGTACTGTGTTCAATGTGAAGGTTAATCCTTCCAACGCTCGCTTTACGCTCGATATGCTTTCTCTTCGCTATGTGCCTACACTTACCCGTGCATCTGCTTCTGTGATTGTTGATCCGGACTTTGTGAAAATCTCAGGAGTTGAGGCTATAACCGCATCAGGAAAGCCTACCGGTGAATATGGTATCAAAGTAGATTGGCTGCAAGATATTCCGAACGACGACAGAGCTTTGTTTGTGAGTGCCAAAACTAAAAATCAGCGCCAAGAGATTATTGAAGTGATTTCGAGTACTCCGGTTTACTTATCTGAAAAGTTTGTACCCATTAATCAGAGTTTTATTGAGAACTTTGGTTCAATTATCATGTTCCAGGGTGAGACATACGGAGATACTCTTAAACTGACAACCGATTCGGAGGGTAAATACATATGGGATAAAGGATATATCTCTACAACTGCATTCGCGTTGGCTCCAACAACGAATATTTCATCGAGTGTATCCAATCTATTCCCCAATTATCATTTCAGTGTGGACGCGGATCTTGTTCCGTCGATTGCTACTGTTCAGAATTATGCCGCGAAATATACCATCTCAGACAATGGAACTCCAAGCAATAGCATTGACAAAGATTTCGCGATCTATGTATATCCATGGAAAGATGTGTTGTGCGAACTGTATCGCGATACCACATGGATTCCTGTGGCACCATCTACCACCTATTTCGATGTAAGTATTGCCGATACCCTCAACAACGCCGGATTGTTAACTTCCGCATGGGATTTTGCATCAACTACCACTTCTGTAAAAAGAAACGGTGCGATCATTGCTCCTGAATCGGAAGGAATCGCAATTGATCTTGCTAAGATTGCATCGGACAATAAGGTCTTTATCACAGTGGCTAATACGGTGAATGAAGGGGTGTATGAAGTGGAATATACCATTGATGCCACTGCGAAAGCGGGAACTCGTCATCCGTCACTGCCTCAAGAGAAGAGCTTCAAGGTGAAAGCGATCTTCGTTATCAAGGCTCCGGTATTCCATATGCCATTGAGTGCAGCAATAGGAACCGATTCATATGTTGTGACAAGCTCTACAACTACCGCTGACGGAATGGTGTTTACTTACACGCTCTACAAGTATGCTGATATCACTGCTTCGGCTGTGTTCGATATCGAGTCATGTGCGAATCTATCGGATGAATACAAAGCACAGTACAATATTAAGTACAACTCGCCATCATATACCTATGCGGCAGGAGCAGGAAAACAAGGATTGACATTGGAAGGCTTCCCGGTGGTGAAGAGAACAGATGCTTCGGTAACAAACGTGGTGATGTATTCTCACTTGATTACCGGACAGAAGATTCCTGTATATATCTCTGATTTTGTAGCGAAATCGGGTGATACATATGTGTCGTCACGAGTGGCAGGAAAAGCAAATGTGAAGTTTGGAAAATATGGACTTGAAGAGGTGAAAGCCGATGATAAATCGACAGGTGCGCATGGCCGTTATAATTTCTCAGCATTGCAAACCGCCGGATTCAACCTCAATAATGACTTCGATATTTATGGCTACAACAACACCCAGCCTATTAAGCTACATTCAACAACAATAGCTTCAGTGGTGTATTCAGTTGAAGATAACGCATCGGATATCGTCAACCTACCAAAGAGACTGTTGGCAATCAACCAAGCCGGAAATGTAACGGCTGTTACCAATACCACTTGGGACACGAGCAAAACAGTAGCCCAACCGATTAGAATAACAATGACCGATATTTGGGGAACAACTAAGAGCAAGGTTGTTTATATCTATCTCAATAGCCAATCAGTTCCATCCCATTCATAAGGTAAAGAACTCTGATAATACCATCTGATATCTTCCTCTTGCGGATTCGTCCGCGGGAGGATGTTTTGCATAGATATAAAAAAAAGAGAGGCTGCCTATCATTACGAATAGAGAGCCTCTCCTTACTATATGGAGAATGGTGGATCAATTTATTGACATGCCCTGCATCCGGCACATTTGGCAAGTTCGCCCCTGAATCGCTTTTCAACGAGTAGATGAAGTCGATCTTTTAGTGCGTCGAGGCGGATCGTGTCGATCACATCGGCGGTAAAAGCAAATTTGAGCAACATGCGCGACTCTTGTTCCGAAAGTCCACGGCTCCTCATGTAGAAAAGAACGTTTTCATCCAATTGACCTACCGTAGCTCCGTGACTACACTTCACATCATCGGCATAGATCTCCAACTGAGGTTTGGTGTGCATCTTTGCATCTTTTGAGATACAAAGGTTCTTGTTGGATTGATAAGCCATCGTCTTTTGAGCGTCCTGACGTACCAATACCCGTCCGCAGAATGCACCTTGCGACTGCTCGTCGAGCACGTATTTGAAGAGTTGGTTGCTTGTGCAGTACGGAACAGCATGGTCAACTACGACTTGAGTGTCCACTCGTTGTTCGTTGTCCATAATGGCCATTCCTGTCAATGAGGCTTCTGCTCTTTCTCCTGCCAATAGCACAAAGTAGTTGTTGCGAGTCTGGCCATTGAAAAGAGAGGTTCCATTAATAACCACGTTACTATCTTCCTTTTGTTGAACGTAGGTAGATGAGATTCGACGTGTGGAGGTGTTTGTCTCCTCGAGTTCATACATGTCGAAACGTCCATTCTTAGCTACATAAACTTCGGTCACCTGATTGGCAAGGAAGTTGTTTTCGTCCATCGAATGGTCGCACACCAACAGTTTGGCTTCGGCATTCTCTTCTATAATGATAAGCATCCGTCGATTTACCAACATGTCGATGTTTCCACGAAGGAGCGATACCAATTGAATGGGCTTCTCAATGACTACGTTTTTGGGTACATAAAGGAAAAAACCGTCCTGGCAAAAGGCAGTATTGAAATCAGTGGTTGGTATCTCCTTTTGGGCAACAGCCTGATTGTAATATTTTCCTACAATCTCAGGGTGAGATTGAGCAAAGGCGTTCAGACTTCCGATTAAAACACCCTCGGGTAATTGTCCTTTGGGCAATTGATCGGAATAAAAAGCATCGTTTACTAGAAAGTAGAGTTGGGTGGATAGATTAGGTACATCGCATCGAAAGGCATCATACGGATTCACAGAGATAGGTAGGCGATTGATGTTCAGTCCGTAGTCGGGAGCAAACCATGCTCCGATATCAGTGTGCTGATACTCTTCCGACCCACTGGGGGGAAATCCCATTGCCTCGAAACGTTTCATCGCCTCGTCGCGAACAGCGTTAAGAATGCCGGCACTCGGATTCTTAATCTGCGAATGATATTGATGAAAGAGTTCGGTATATTGATTCATTTCTGTCAGAAATTTAAGTTAGAAAACAATGAGCGACAATCTATATCGAATAGATTGTTTTTATTGCTCATCACTCATTGATTTAATCCAGTCGTATCCTTTCTCTTCCAACTCAACGGCAAGTTCAGGTCCTCCCGTATGTACGATCTTCCCTTTGTAGAGAATATGCACATAGTCGGGCTTGATGTATTCGAGCAGACGTTGGTAGTGGGTGATCACGATTGTTGCATTGTTATCGCTGCGGAGCTTGTTTACCCCTCCTGCAACAACTCTGAGCGCGTCAATATCAAGTCCTGAGTCGGTCTCGTCAAGAATAGAGAGGCGAGGATCGAGCATCGCCATCTGAAAGATCTCATTGCGTTTCTTCTCTCCACCGCTGAATCCTTCGTTTACGGATCGTGAGGCCAGTTTATTGTCCAGTTCAACCACGGCCCTCTTTTCCCTCATTAATTTGAGAAAGTCGGTAGCGGAGATTGGTTCCACTCCTTTATATTTGCGGTGTTCGTTCATCGCTGCACGCATGAAGTTGACCATCGAAACTCCGGGAATCTCAATCGGGTATTGGAATGAGAGGAATAGTCCTTCCCAGCTGCGCTCTTCGGGACTTAATTCGAGTAGATCTTTGCCATTAAAGGTTACTGTTCCTTCGGTTACTTCGTAGTTGGGATGGCCTGCCAACACGTATGATAAAGTACTTTTTCCTGAACCATTCGGTCCCATGATGGCATGAATTTCACCGGGACGTACTGTGAGATCCAATCCTCTGAGGATCTCTTTTCCATTGATTGATGTATGTAAATTTTTAACCTCGAGCATATTTGTTCTATTTGTTTTATTCTGTTATCCTACACTACCCTCCAACGATACGGAAAGGAGCTTTTGAGCTTCCACTGCGAACTCCATGGGGAGTTTGGCCATTACCTCTTTCGCATATCCGTTTACAATCAAACCGATGGCATCTTCTGTTGAGATGCCACGTTGGTTGCAGTAGAAGAGTTGATCTTCACTGATCTTGGAGGTGGTGGCTTCGTGTTCGATAATCGCGTTGGGGTGTTGGTTGTCGATGTATGGGAAGGTGTGAGCACCACATCGGTCGCCCAGCAGAAGGCTGTCGCATTGGCTGTGATTGCGGGCTCCGTCGGCACGTTTGGTTATCTTCACCAATCCGCGGTAGGAGTTTTGACTATGTCCGGCGGAGATACCTTTGCTTACAATGGTAGAGCGGGTGTTTCGTCCAAGATGAACCATCTTAGTCCCCGTGTCCGCCTGTTGGTAGTTGTTGGTTACAGCTACTGAGTAGAATTCTCCCACAGAGTTGTCTCCTGCAAGAATACATGAGGGATATTTCCACGTAATGGCGCTTCCTGTCTCCACTTGTGTCCAGGATATTTTAGACGACTCTCCCTTGCAAAGGCCTCTTTTGGTTACAAAGTTGTAGATTCCTCCTTTGCCCTCTTTGTCTCCCGGATACCAATTTTGAACGGTAGAGTACTTCACCTCGGCACGGTCGTGAGCAATAATCTCAACAATCGCCGCGTGCAGTTGATTCTCATCTCTCATCGGAGCAGTACATCCTTCGAGATACGACACGTATGAATCGTCGTCGGCAACAATAAGAGTACGTTCGAATTGTCCGGTGTTGGCTGCATTTATTCGGAAATAGGTGGATAGCTCCATCGGGCAACGCACTCCTTTGGGAATATATACGAATGAGCCGTCTGAGAAGACCGCACTGTTGAGAGCGGCAAAGAAGTTGTCTCTGTAAGGAACAACGCTTCCCAAGTATTTTTTCACCAAATCGGGATAGTCTCTTACCGCTTCGCTGAACGAACAGAAGATAATTCCCAATTCGGCCAATTTCTCTTTGAAGGTGGTCTTAACCGACACGGAGTCCATTACAGCATCTACTGCCATTCCGCTAAGAGCCATTCTTTCGTGGAGAGGAATTCCCAACTTATCGAATGTTTTCATTAGCTCGGGATCTATATCATCAATGGTTCCTACCTTTTTGGCTTTAGGAGCGGCATAGTAGGAGATAGATTGATAATCGATGTTGGGAATTTTAAGCTGCGCCCATTCGGGAAGCTCAATTGTTTGCCAGAATGCGAAGGCACGAAGGCGGAAATCGAGTAACCATTGGGGTTCTCCCTTTTTAGAGGAGATCAGTCGAATGACATCTTCATTTAATCCAACGGGGATAATCTCCGTTTCGATGTCAGTGACAAATCCGTATTTATAATCCGAGGAAGTAACCTCGGAAAGAATATCGTTCTGATCCTGCATAGTCTGATTCATTTTTTACTTTACCTACGCACACTCATTGTGGACGGAGGTTTCATTGTTTCATTTCCGTCTCTATCTTTTTAATAGCGGCGGGGATATATGGAAATAATACCGGAGCTGCTTTTTGAATAGGAGAATAGAGGCGTGATTCTTTTCTATTCTTTGAAAAGTCTCCTAACCGCTGAACACCTATCAGCTCACCAATGTTCATGAGAACGCTGAGGATTAACACCCATTTACTAACCGAGAGAAGTGCCCCCATGCATCTATTGAACCAACCAATGCCGGCTACCGAGAAAAATCCGTCGAGCAGTTTTCCCGCAACGGTAAAAGCAATTAATACGCTAAGGAACAGCAGGAGAAAAGGAATGGCCGGAATTAGGTAATCTGACATTCCAAAGAAACTTTTCATCCAGTTCCCCAAAGGCTCGCAATAGAGTCGTCCGGCGATAATACCAAACACTACACCAGACAAAGAGGCTATCTGTTTGATAGCCCCTTTATATCCACCCCACAGCAGTGCTGCCGCGAGAATAATGGAAATGATTATGTCAAATGTATTGTTCAGCATAATGATTGATTCCTTTTAATTGAAAATCGGGAGGAGATGGGTTATACTGCCTCCCTGTGATCTTCAATCAATGGTATCATTATAATGTTTTCTTCACTTCTATCTCTTCATATGCTTCAATGATATCACCCACCTTGATGTCGTTGAAGTGTGCGATGTTCAATCCGCATTCGTAGCCCGAAGCAACCTCTTTCACGTCATCCTTGAATCGTTTCAGTGATTCGAGTTCTCCTGAGTAAACAACAATACCGTCGCGAACGACTCTTACTTTGGCATTGCGTTTCACCTTGCCCTCTTTCACCATACATCCGGCGATGGTACCCACTTTCGTGATTTTGAAGGTTTCGCGGATTTCTATGGTGGCGGTTATCTCTTCTTTTACATCTGGAGCCAACATACCTTCCATCGCGGCCTTCACCTCCTCGATAGCTTTGTAGATAACCGAGTAGAGACGAATTTCGACCTCTTCTTTCTCAGCCAAACGACGTGCACCCATTGAAGGACGTACTTGGAATCCTATGATGATGGCATTGGATGCCGCTGCAAGTGTCACATCCGATTCGGAGATCTGTCCAACTGCTTTGTGGATTACATTCACCTGAATCGATTCTGTCGAAAGTTTGATGAGTGAATCCGCGGTAGCCTCTACCGATCCGTCCACGTCTCCTTTTACAATTACATTCAACTCTTGGAAGTTTCCAATTGCGATACGACGTCCGATGTCTTCAAGTGTCAGGTGTTTCTGTGTTCTGATTCCCTGTTCGCGTTGAAGTTGTTCACGTTTGGTAGCGATGCTTCTTGCCTCTTGGTCAGTTTCCATTACATTGAATATATCACCGGCTTGTGGAGCTCCGTTCAATCCCAAGATCTGAACAGGCTCGGCTGGACCGGCCTCATACATTCGTTGGTTTCGCTCGTTGAACATCGCTTTTACTTTTCCGTAGTGAGTTCCGGCAAGCACAGTGTCTCCGATCTTCAATGTTCCGTTGTGAACAAGCATAGTAGCTATGTATCCACGTCCCTTATCAAGTGACGATTCAATCACTGATCCGGTCGCACGTTTATTCGGATTGGCTTTGAGGTCAAGAAGCTCGGCTTCAAGCAAAATCTTTTCAAGCAGTTCCTCTATGCCGATTCCTTTTTTAGCGGATATTTCTTGTGATTGATATTTTCCACCCCAGTCTTCCACCAGATAGTTCATATTGGCAAGAGCCTCTTTGATCTTCTCTGGGTTAGCTCCCGGTTTATCTACCTTGTTGATGGCAAATACAATCGGAACTCCAGCTGCTGCTGCGTGGTTGATTGCTTCAACGGTTTGAGGCATCACGCTGTCGTCGGCAGCTACAATAATAATAGCGATATCTGTCACCTTGGCACCACGGGCACGCATAGCTGTAAACGCTTCGTGACCAGGAGTGTCGAGGAATGTTATTTTCTTTCCGTTTGTTAGGTCAACGTGGTATGCTCCGATATGCTGGGTAATACCTCCGGCCTCACCGGCAATCACATTGGTTTTGCGGATGTAGTCAAGCAATGAGGTCTTACCGTGGTCAACGTGTCCCATGATGGTCACAATCGGAGAGCGGCTTTTGAGATCTTCCTCTTTATCCACCTCTTCATTGATTGCTTCAACCACTTCTGCACTCACATACTGGGTCTTAAATCCAAACTCCTCAGCCACCAGATTAATTGTTTCGGCATCCAAGCGCATGTTGATAGATACCATCAACCCTACGCTCATACAGGTAGCAATTACTTGATTCACCGGAACGTTCATCATCGTTGCCAGGTCGTTAACCGTCACAAACTCAGTAATCTTAATGATTCCGCTTTCTATCGCGTCCATCTCCAACTGTTCTTGTTGGCGAGATACAAACGATTCACGCTTGTCTTTACGGTATTTTACGCCTTTCTGTTTTCCTTGTTTATTGGTAAGGCGTGCTAGAGTTTCTTTCACCTGTTTTTGTACATCCTCTTCGCTCACTTCGGCTTTTGCCAATGGTTTGCGATATAGGCTGCCTGGTTTTCCGGCGTTTTGTCCACTTCCCGGTCTATTGGGTTGTTGTCCGCCACCACCGCTGTGAGGAATCGTGTTACGACGATCGTTCACATCCACCTTTTCGCGATTGATTCGTGCTCTTTTCTTTTTCTTATCGTCGGCAGATGCCGCGGGACTTTCAGGCCCTTTCAATTTTGTTATTTGGCTGTCAACTTTCTTGATTTCCTTTATTTGTTGCTCTTTGTTGACCTTCTTTTGTTCTTCGCGTGCCTTATCTTTTTCATCTCTCTCACGTCTCTTTTCCTCTTTGGTTTTCTTCTTTGGACGTGTTTGTTGATTGATGGTTGATAGATCAATATGACCTACCACATTGATAGTTGATTCGATGCGGTTGACTCCCAACGTAAATATTTCATCTTTCTTGGCAGCAGGTGCTGGAGTGCTTTCTGACACTTCAACCGATTTAGCCACAACCGGGGCCGGAGCTGCAGGTTGAGGAGTAGGAGTCGGCTTAGGAGTAGGGGCTGGTTTACTAACCTCAGGACTCTTCTCTTGAGGAGCCTCCTCAATTACTGGTTGAGGAGTAGGTTCTACTACTTGTTTAGGAACTTCTACTTGCACCGGGTTGGGTTTTTCCTCCACCACTACAGGTGCTTTTTCCGGTTCAATCTCAACCTTTGCCTCTATTACAGGCACAACCACCTCTTCCACTTTCGGTTCTTCTTTTGCTTCAACAGGTTCCGAAACGTGTGGTTTAGGTCTGTTGCCAACTGTCGATAAATCTATTTTGCCCAATGATTTGATCTTGGGGCGTAACTCTTCCGGTAACTCGGTCTTTATCTCTTTGGATTCAACAGCAGGAGAGGCCGAAGGTTGTTCGGGCTCCGTCTCTTTCTGTTTTTCCTTCTGACGCTCTTGGCTCAGACGTTCGGATTCCAATTTGAGACTCATATCTTTATTGAATTCCTTTACCAACAACATGTATTCTTCGTCCGTAATCTTGTAGTTGGGGTTGGCTTCAATCTTGAATCCCTTTTTATTCAGAAAATCCACGACTGTCTGAAGTCCTACATTCAAATCTTTTGTTACTTTGCTCAGTCTTATTGACATAATTCTTTATTAAGGGATCAAATTATTCTTCTTCAAATTCAGCTTTAAGGATAGCTAATACTTCATCCACAGTATCCTCTTCCAAGTCGGCCTTTTCAATCAATGTTTCACGAGGTGTGTTTATTACTGATTTTGCCGTTGCGCATCCAATTCCTTTCAATGAGTCAATCACCCATGAGTCGATTTCATCAACGAACTCGTCCAAGTAGATATCCTCCTCTTCCAGCTCATCGATGTCTCTATATACATCGATCACATATTCTGTGAGCATTGAAGCGAGTTTGATATTTAAGCCGCCTTTACCGATTGCTAAAGACACCTCTTCGGGTTTCAAATATACTTCCGCTTTGTGATCTTCTTCGTTGATACGGATCGAAGAGACCTTCGCGGGACTCAATGCACGCTGGATGAAGAGCGAGATGTTTGAGGTATAGTTGATGATATCGATGTTTTCATTACGCAATTCGCGAACAATGCCGTGGATACGTGATCCTTTCACCCCTACACATGCTCCTACCGGATCAATGCGGTCGTCAAAAGATTCCACTGCCACTTTCGCTCTCTCACCCGGAATACGAGCGATCTTTTTGATTGAGATTATTCCTTCATGAATCTCAGGAACCTCTACCTCAAACAGGCGTTGCAGGAAGAGTGGTGATGTGCGCGATAGTATAATCTTTGGGTTGTTGTTTTTGTTGTCAACACGCGAAACCACTGCCTTCGCTGTTTCTCCTTTACGGTAGAAATCCGATGGAATTTGTTCAGACTTGGGAAGTAGTAGTTCATTTCCTTCGTCGTCAAGCAGCAGAATCTCTTTTTTCCACACCTGATACACTTCTCCGCTAACCACTTCTCCGATTTTCTCTTTATATTCGTTATAAAGGCTGTCTTTTTGCAGTTCCAAAATCTTCGAGGCCAATGTTTGGCGAAGGTTCAGTATAGCGCGGCGTCCGAAATCGGCAAAATAAACTTAATCGGTCACCTCTTCTCCGATCTCAAAGTCTACGTCAATTTTTTTCGCGTCGCTAAGACTTATCTGTGTGTTGGTGTCAGTCAGTTGCTCGTCTTCCACTACTTCGCGGCGACGCCATATTTCGAAATCCCCTTTGTCCGGATTAATAATCACGTCGTAATTGTCATCCGTTCCAAACATCTTTGCAATAACGCTGCGAAAAGATTCTTCCAGAACACTGATCATCGTTGAGCGATCAATATTCTTAAGCTCTTTGAATTCCGAAAATGTATCGATCAAGCTTACGTGTTGTTCTTTTTTTGCCATTGTTTGAGTTATCTTGTTTTAATTTGTCTAGTCTTTTTCTGTGTGTAATCCTCTTTCGTTTGGGAGTTTCCGTACCGAAGATCTTGTTGTGAGTTGAATCGGTTCAAGCTATCTTATACCTTTAGAAGATATTTCACCGATTTCACCTCTGTATAGCTCCATCCGATCTCCTCTTCTACCTCAATTTTTCGCTTTGCCCCTTCGGGTTTCACTTTTTTGGTGATGGTAATAGAAAAATCGGTTTCATTGGCACTCTTCAAGATACCGGCCAATTTCTTTCCCTCTTTTGTTACCACTTCCACTTCATTTCCAATGTTCTTGAGGTATTGACGAACTACCTTGAAGGGCGATGTCAATCCGGCGGAACCCACTTCGAGTTCAAAATCCTCCGCTTCACGATCCATTTTCTCTTCCATGCTTCGACTCAGCATCGCGCAATCATCAATCGAAACCCCCGAATCATTGTCGATTTCAACAATAATGATATTTCCGGAGTTCACCTTTATATCGACGAGGTAGTTTTCCGACCCCTCGAGCAGGGTTTCTACCAACGCTGCTATTTCTTCTTTACTAATCATTGTGTCGCTTAATGAATTACGATTATATAATTCGATAGTCAGAATAGAATCTATCTATTGTTGTTCTGAAAGAGTTGATGCGCAGAGCGAATGCCTTTTGCCTGTACATTAAATACAATGACCGTTTCGGGTTCGAGAGGATGTTAACGTGTAATTGACATCTTATCTGAATCGTCCGGATTATGCCTGTTTCAGGAAACAAAAGAGGGAGCACCCGCCCCCTCCGTCTATTCCTTTTTCTCGTTGCAAAGATAGTGATTTATATGTACTTGACAAAATATGTATTCTTTTATCGGCCAAATAGGGTATTTTACTGCTCTAAATAATCTTTATTTATTGTTTATTCAATATAGTTTAATGACAATGTGGATAATGTGTTTCCTTGACAATCCAATCAGTAGCTTTTTTCTGTCGCAGATCGACGATTTTTCTTTCTTTTTTGATGGATGTGGTTTCCATGCCCACAATAAAAAATCATAAAACCTGCATATGCCATTCGGGGATGCTTCCATGATGGAAATAACTTCAATACAGCTATAAGTACCCTATGTTGGGTAATCTATGTAGCTGCCCGATTCTATTTTTATGGCTTTATGTGAATGTAAGTAGGAGTGAAATAGCGTCTTCTTATCCCAAACATATAGTCTGAATCACAAATCATAACTATCTTTGTGCCTTCATTTATAGGATTATCTCGTTTCATCAGTTATGCAGATCGAATTAAAAATAGCAGAGAGTATTGCCAAAGGGCTCAATACATTATATGGGTTGGAGATTGAATCATCATCCATTCAACTTCAAAAAACTAAAAAGGAGTTTGAAGGACATGTGACGCTGGTTGTCTTTCCCTATATAAAGCCTACCAAGAAAGGACCCGAGCAGTTAGCTGGGGAGCTGGGAGAATATTTAGTGGCAAATGAGCCAAACGTTTGTCGTTACAACGTGGTTAAGGGGTTTCTAAACTTGGTTATTCCTCCTTCCACATGGTTAGATCTTCTCAACACCCTTTCTTCCACCTCCCGTTATGGAATTCGCTCCGCTACTGACTCTTCACCGCTGGTGATGATCGAATATTCCTCTCCCAATACCAATAAACCGCTCCACTTAGGCCACATCAGAAACAATCTGCTCGGATACAGTCTTTCCAAAATCATGGAAGCCAACGGGAATCGTGTGGTAAAAACCAACATTGTAAACGATCGAGGAATCCATATCTGTAAATCAATGCTGGCTTGGAAGAAATGGGGCAATGGAGCCACTCCCGAATCGACCGGAATAAAGGGCGACCATCTGGTGGGCGATTTCTACGTATTGTTTGATAAACACTATAAAGCCGAACTCAAGGAGCTTGAATCGAAAGGTCTTAGCAAAGAAGAGGCCGAGAAAAATTCCTCGCTCATGGCCGAAGCGCGCGAAATGCTACTTCAGTGGGAAGCGGGCGACAACGAGGTAGTTGGTCTGTGGCGAACGATGAATAGCTGGGTATATGCCGGATTTGAGGAAACATACAAACGCTTGGGTGTTGATTTTGATAAAATCTACTACGAATCCGAAACCTATCTCGAAGGAAAAGAGAAGGTAATGGAGGGGCTTGACAAGGGAGTCCTCTATCAAAAGGAGGATGCTTCGGTTTGGGCTGATCTGACCGATGAGGGCCTTGATCACAAATTGTTGCTCCGCTCCGATGGTACCTCGGTATATATGACTCAAGATATCGGTACGGCTAAAATTAGGTATTCCGACTATCCGATCGATAAAATGATATATGTGGTAGGCAATGAGCAAAACTACCATTTTCAGGTACTGTCCGTATTGCTCGACCGACTTGGTTTTGAGTGGGGAAGGGGATTGATCCATTTCTCATACGGAATGGTTGAACTGCCCGAAGGAAAGATGAAATCGCGAGAAGGAACAGTGGTTGATGCCGATGATCTGATGGACGAAATGATCAATACCGCACGCGAAACCTCACAGGAGTTGGGCAAGCTCGAAGGATGTACCCAAGAAGAGGCGGAGGCTGTGGCTCGTATGGTAGGTCTGGGTGCCTTGAAATATTTTATGTTGAAAGTCGATCCCAAGAAGAATATGACGTTCAATCCCAAAGAGTCGATCGACTTCAATGGAAACACCGGACCCTTTATTCAATACACCCACGCGCGTATCCGTTCTATCTTACGTAAGGCGGAAGAGCAGGGAATTGCGATTCCTCAAACGATCACTTGCGTGGACGTTGAATTGAGCGAAAAAGAGCAAATTCTGATTCAGATGGCTGCCAACTTCGCGGTTGTGGTGGAAGAAGCCGCTGCGGCTTGTAGTCCCGCGTTGATTGCCAACTACATCTACGATCTGGTTAAAGAGTACAATCAGTTTTATCACGACTTTTCAATCCTCAAGGAAGAAAACAGCGAGTTGAGAGGGTTGAGATTGATTCTTTCATCCGTGATTGCCGGAAATGTAAAAGAAGGGATGAGTCTGCTGGGTATAGATGTTCCCGAGAGAATGTAACCCTGCGATTTGTCTCAATAGAACGAACCCAGTATTTGGGGTGCAATAATTTAGATACGGAGAAATCAAATTTTCCCAATCGAGTAAACAAA
The DNA here is from genome assembly GCA_047972845.1 of Bacteroidales bacterium. Lineage (GTDB taxonomy): Bacteria > Bacteroidota > Bacteroidia > Bacteroidales > JBKEBB01 > JBKEBB01. The sequence goes on along the minus strand of JBKEBB010000181.1, from coordinate 1,128 downwards.
TAAACAGACAATAAGAGAACAATATGGAGAAAATTATCATCCTTGACTTTGGTTCGCAATACACGCAATTGATTGCACGAAAAGTGCGTGAACTCAACACCTACTGCGAAATCCACCCGTACAACAAGTATCCGGCGGGTTTGGAAGGTATAAAAGGGGTTATTCTTTCGGGAAGTCCCTTTTCTGTAAACGATCCAAATGCTCTTTCGGTTGATTTGACAGGAATTCGTAAGCATCTTCCGGTATTGGGAATCTGCTATGGTGCCCAATTTCTGGCAAAATCGTCGGGAGGAACAGTTGAAAACGCCAATACCCGTGAGTATGGTCGTGCCCATCTGAAATGGGCATGTGATAAAGATACTCTTTTTCAAGGCGTGCGCGAAAACTCTCAGGTGTGGATGTCGCATGGTGATACAATCACCAATCTACCTGCCGATTTTACGATCGTAGCCAGTACCCACGAAGTGGCTGTTGCCGGATACAAGGTCGATGACGAGCAGACTTGGGGAGTGCAGTTCCACCCCGAGGTATTTCATAGCGAGGACGGATTGGTGATCCTTGGAAATTTCATCAAAGAGTGTGGTTGCGCCCAAGATTGGACCCCTGCCTCATTTGTAGAGACGACCGTTCAGGAACTTCGCGCGAAGTTGGGCGATGATAAAGTCGTTCTTGGTCTTTCAGGAGGAGTTGACTCCACTGTGGCCGCGATGCTTTTAAATAGAGCCATCGGTAAAAATCTAACCTGTATATTCGTAGATAACGGCCTGCTGAGAAAGAATGAGTTTACCAACGTATTGGAGAAATACAAACAATTGGGATTGAATGTAATCGGAGTGGATGCTTCGGAACGTTTCTATGACGGATTGAAAGGATTGACCGAACCCGAAGCAAAACGCAAATCGATTGGTAAGAACTTCATTGAGGTATTTGATGAAGAAGCACACAAATTGAAAGATATTAAATGGTTGGCACAAGGAACCATCTATCCCGACATTATCGAGTCGCTCTCAATCACAGGGATGGTGATCAAATCTCACCACAACGTGGGAGGATTGCCCGATAAAATGAAGTTGAAGGTGGTTGAGCCACTTCGTCTCCTGTTTAAAGACGAAGTGCGTAGAGTTGGCC
>JBKEBB010000162.1:0-3349 GCA_047972845.1 Bacteroidales bacterium | reverse complement strand
ACTAAATAGGTTTTCTAAATGTGGTTTTCCCTTAAAAGAAAGCTTTTTCAATCGCGCATTTACACGTACCGTCCGCATCATAGTAAGTAAAGACGCAATCTTTTCCATAAACGATTGAAGTTACCATTTCACCGTCCAAGTCAACATATGCCACTCCCTTCTCTTTTATTTCCAATTGGGCAGCAGGAGAGAGTTTATCCCATATTATTGGAAGCACCTCTTCCAATAATCCAATTTCTTCAATTTCCAACGGAGCACCTGCATCGCCATCAATGCAACACTCTCCATAGCAAGCTGACAAATCGCAAATGAACTCTTCGTTTAAAATATCTAGACTGATAACTGTATCGTTTATCTGAAGCATCGTGTTTGTATTAAGAAAAATATAAGGTTTAAGATGCATCCTAATGTTTGCTCTTAACCCTTAAATATGGTTTGTGGTTTTATCCGATCAGATTTTTACCGCTCATTTCAGAGGGTACTGGAATATCCAGAATTTTGCAGATTGACGGTGCAACGTCAGCAAGAATTCCGTTCGCTACCTTTGCAGACTTGTTTTCAGTTACATATACAAAAGGAACAGGATTCAGCGAGTGAGCTGTGTTCTCCGATCCATCCGCATTCATCGCGTTATCTGCATTTCCGTGGTCGGCAATGATAATTGCCTCATATCCGTTGGCTTTTGCAGCTTCAATAACTTTCTCAACAGATTTGTCAACCGCTTTAATGGCAGCAACAATGGCGTCATACACTCCGGTGTGTCCTACCATATCCCCGTTTGCAAAATTACAAGCGATAAAGTCGAATTTTTGTTTTTCGATCTCTTTAGCAAGTGTGTCTGCCACTTCATACACACTCATTTCAGGTTTCAAGTCGTATGTCGCTACTTTAGGAGATGGAATAAGGATACGTTCTTCTCCTTCAAATTCAGCTTCTCTACCTCCTGAAAAGAAGAATGTTACGTGCGCGTATTTTTCTGTTTCAGCCATACGCAACTGCTTCAACCCTTTTGAAGAGATGTACTCTCCCAATGTGTTTTGTACATTGTCTTTGTCAAACAAAACATGCATACCGTTGAATTTGGGGTCGTACGGAGTCATTGTGCAATAGTACAATGGCAGTTTACTCATTCCAAATTCAGGCATGTCTTGTTGAGTCAACACGATTGTCAGCTCTTTTGCTCTATCATTGCGGAAATTGAAAAAGATAACAACATCTCCTTCACTGATTTTCCCAACAGGATTTCCTGCGTCATCTACTTGAACAATCGGGCGAACAAATTCATCCGTCACGCCATTGTCATAGGATTGTTGCATGGAAGCAACCATGTTGGTCGATTCTTCTCCAACACCGTTAACAACCACATCATAAGCTTCTTTTACCCGTTCCCAACGTTTGTCTCTATCCATAGCGTAGTAACGGCCAATGATTGAGGCAATTTTTCCGGTTGATTTTGTAAGATGGTTTTCCAGTTGCTCAATGAAACCTTTACCACTGCGTGGGTCTGTATCACGTCCGTCCATGAAGCAATGAACGAATGTGTTTTCAATACCGTACTCTTTCGAAATATCTGTCAATTTGAACAGATGATCGAGTGAACTATGTACTCCTCCATCAGAAACAAGTCCCATCAAATGGACACTCTTTCCATTTTCTTTGGCATACGAATATGCGGCAACGATTTCAGGATTCTTGAGAATTGAGTTATCACGACAAGCAATGTTAATCTTTACAAGGTCTTGATATACTACGCGTCCTGCTCCGATGTTTAAGTGTCCCACTTCGGAGTTTCCCATTTGTCCTTCGGGTAGTCCAACATTCTCGCCACTGGCTTGTAATTGAGAATGAGGATAATTGGCCACAAGATAATCCCAATAGGGGGTAGGAGTGTTATATATCACATCGGCTTTTGAATGGTCGCCGCAACCCCATCCGTCAAGGATAAGTAAAAGTGCTTTTTTGCTCATAATTGTATGATAGTGTAGTTAATATTTAATCGCAATGTATTTTGAGTATTCAGATATTATCGGATACGTTCGAACCGACATTCATTTTTAAAGCTGCAAAATTACTAATATATTTGCGGTTTAGGAGTATGAGGTTAATTACAAAACGTTAATGAATAAATTAAATCATTCTACATTAGGAAACATTGTTATAGTAGAAAATGTTCGGGCAAGAAGAGTGACCATGAGAGTTCGTGACGGTGTAATAGTAGCATCCATCCCCGTTGGGATGAATGTTGATGAGTTAGCCGCGATCATTGATGAAAATGAAAAGAAACTTCATACTCTTAAACAGAAAGCCACACCGACCCTTTTGTTAAGATGTGGATACGAAAAGTCTTCGAACGGACTAACCATTCGAATCGTTGAGCATTCTGAAAAATCAACATTAGTCAGATATAGGGATAATGTGTTATCCCTTGTGTGTCCTCACAACAGCGATTATAATTCAAAAGAGCTTCAGGCTAAAATAAAAGTTGGATTGGAACGGGGTCTTAAATACTATGGAAAACACTTCCTTCCGGGTAAAGTAAGTCAATTGGCAAAACTGCATAACATTGAGATAAAGGAAGTCAAGGTGACAGGAAGTAGAAGTAAATGGGGTAGTTGTAATTCAAAACGGATAATTAATCTCTCCTGTTTTTCACTCCTTTTACCTCCTCATCTCCTTGATTATCTTATTTTGCATGAACTTACCCATACCTTTGAGATGAACCATTCTCCTCGATTTTATGCTAAGTTGAACCAGTTATGCGGGGGAAAGCATGAAATGTTGAAAAAGGAACTTAAAAGGGAGAAAATGTTGTTTTGATGGTGTGAATTGATCCTCAAAAAGGATTTTGTTGCAAATCGCTTAAACCATTAATAACCGATTACTTCAGTTCTCCGATCCAAACAAAATTTTCTTGCGCTGTTTTGATGTCTGGTTTTTTACGGAATAATCCAAACACACTTGATCCCGATCCACTCATTTGAGCAAAAACAGCTCCTTGTTTGTACAACTCCTCTTTTATCTCTCCAATAATCGGATGAAGAGCGAAAATGCTTCTTTCAAAATCATTCACAATCAAACTCTTCCACTCTTCAATGGGGCGTTGAACGAGTTCTTTGATCGATCTTTCGGGTTTACGTGGAGATACCATCGCGTATGCTTCCTTGGTATAAACAAATACATCGGGCTTGATAATAACTATGAAAAAGCCTTTTAACGATAGATCGATGGGAGTGAAAATATTTCCTATTCCTTCCGCAAATACCGGTTTGTTCTTTATAAAGAATGAACAATCAGCACCAATCGAAGAGGCCATCGTTTCGAGATCTTCTACGCTTACCTCTTGCTCGTG
>JBKEBB010000111.1:0-2760 GCA_047972845.1 Bacteroidales bacterium | reverse complement strand
GTGTAAATCTTGAGTACCTCAGATGAATCGTACGGATGACATTCCGTAGCCTCTCTCAACCATCGCTTTAGTGGCAGCTTCAATCAAACGTGGGTTATTTGATAATCCGAGGTAGTTGTTCGCGCAAAAGTTGAGGACTTGTTGCCCGTTTGATACATTCACGCTGGCTTGTTGTGGTGATACTATGATTCGTTCATTTTTGTATAACCCGGCAGTTTCAATTGCCTTAAGTTCTTGCTGTAAAAAAGATTGAAATTCTCCGTACATATTGCTGTTAGATTGAGATGTTTTATAATATGATGACAAAGATACAAAAAAACAATTCATAGGGGTAGATTCCGTATATGTAAAACTCTACTTACTTCGTCCATTTTGTGCTCTTCTTGCTATAATTATTTTAACTGATTAATACCGATCATCAATAATCATGTAATTATTCAAGAATGGAGTATGGATCATGGAAATATTATTTATATCCTTATTTATGTTTCTTTTCAAATATCTATCTTTACAACTCACAAAAGAGAATGAATCCCTGAGTTTCTCTCGAGTTAGTGGACTTGAATTTCTTTTTCAGAAGGATCAATCTAAATATGAAAGATGATGATACAGAAAAGAGTGGTGATTGTTGGTGGTACCTCAGGAATAGGTATTGAAGCAGTAAGAAGATTTCGTGAAAGAGGGTGGATTGTTGGAGTGGCAGGACGCAATAAAGAGATGTTGGATCATTTGAGTAATGAATATGGAGAGGAGGTGATTTGCCAAGTTATAGATGTGAAAGATACGAATGCGGGAGAGCTGTTGGTCCAACTCAGTGAAGCCATTGGTGGCATGGATGTATTCTTGCTCTCTTCGGGTATTGGAAGTTCAAATATGGAGTTGGATACGTCTATTGAGATCGCGACTGTAGAGACTAACGCGTTGGGATTTGTTCGGCTGATAGATGCGGCATATCACTATTTTAAACAGAAGGGTGGAGGTCACATAGCCGCGATTACGTCAGTAGCTGGAACGAAGGGATTGGGGTCTGCTCCGGCTTATTCTGCCACCAAACGGTTCCAAAATCACTATTTGGATTCTCTATCGCAACTATCAAAAATGACTGATTCCAAGATTAAAATTACTGATATACGCCCCGGATTTGTCAATACACCTTTGCTCAAGAAGAAAAAGTATCCGTTGCTTATGGAGGCGAAACCTGTTTCTGAAGCACTTGTTAACGCAATTGTTAAAGGGAAGCGTGTGGAAGTGATTGATTGGAGGTATCGTTTGCTTGTGGAGGTATGGAGAAGAATTCCACGTTGGCTGTGGGAGCGTCTTGCTAATAGTAATAATTAGATCTCAGTAAAAATATTGATATAAATTAAGTGGTACAAATTGTTTTTTTGTATCTTTGAGGATGTTTGTTTTATAGAATTTCAATATTGAATGTTGATCTGTTGTTTTGATAGATCTGAATGTTGTAAATTTCTTTTTTTTATTAATCCTATAGCACCTTATACTTTTGTTAGACATTATATTATATCTACTATTTCTGATCCCTGTTGTGTACTGGTTTGTGTTTGCTTGGGCTGCTTCGCTCAAGAGGGATGAGGAATATACGCCTACCAGTAAATTAGGAAAGGTGCTGATCTTAATTCCCGTGGGAAGGGAAAGTAAGGTGGATCTTAAATCAGTGGATTCAATACTATGGCAAAAGTATCCGTCTGAATTATTTAAAGTGGTTGTTATCGCGGATCAGATAAAGCCTACCACCCTTTTTCAGCTTAAAAAAATGGGAGTTCAAGTTCTCGAAGCATTCATGTCAAGTAGTAACAAGACGAAGGCATTGAAGTATGCCATGAACTATTTTGATGAAGGTCTTTTCGACATTGTGGTGGTTTTGAATGTTACCAGTTCGGTTACTCCCTATTTTGTTTCGGAGGTCAATAGAGTGTATCAGGCCGGATTTAAAGCCATGCAAATTAGTGTGATCAGTAAAGAGTCTGATCTGAGGGCGGTATTACTTAATGGTGTCAGTAAGGAGATTGATCAAAGTATTCTATGCAGAGGACATGTTCGTTTAGGTCTTTCCTCGGGACTCTTGGGAACAGGAATGGCATTCGATTTTGGATGGTTTCGAAAGAATGTGTACGAGTTGTTGTCAGTCAAAGGAGAACGTGAATTGCAGCTTTTACTTGCCAAACAATCCATTCCTATCGCTTTTGTTGAATCTGTATCCGTGTGTGAAGATAGAAAACAGCCGCCTCGTCAAGAGTCTTTGATACGACTTGAGCCTCTTTCCGAACGCTACCATTTGATTCGAAGGAATTTGCCCCAATTTGTATCTTCATTAGTTGCCCGAAAGTGGGATTTGGCCGACGCTCTTTATCAAACTCTGCTGCCGTCTCGTCTTATCGCGAGTGGTATGATTCTCATCATTGCAGCTTTAATGACCATTGTTGATTCGGCGTCCGCCATCAAATGGTGGGGACTACTCGGTCTATTGATTGTTTCGCTGATTTTTTCGATGCCGGATAGACTCTTTACGTCCAAGTTTTACTCCTCTTTGGTAATGATTCCTCGGCTTTTCATATCAGGAGCTCCTGAGCTCTTTCGTTGGAAAAGAAGGGTCAAAAAAATAATGATTCAGACAAATCGATAAAGAAGAAAGAAATGAAAATAGCCATTTAAGCACAGCGTATTTTTCGTCTGAAGTAGCATGGAATGGTTTTCGTTATACGTGAAGTCCTTCGGCAATTGCAGCATATTGATAAGACA
>JBKEBB010000082.1:0-1914 GCA_047972845.1 Bacteroidales bacterium | reverse complement strand
CTTGCCCGACAGGGAGTAATTTCTCTGTCAAGAATATATTTTTCAATGTACCTGCACGACGTAAATTCCTGAAGTCCAACGAAACCGAAAGGAAAAACATACTAGCCGAATTCGAAAGAATAGCACTAGTCAACCCCAATATCGAATTCTCTTTTATTGAGAACGATATAGAAGTTATCAAACACCCAATATCCAACCTCAAACAACGGGTAATCAACATTATAGGAAAGAACTTCAACCAGCAACTCATTTCTATTGAAATAGAAACCAGCATTGCCAAAATACATGGATTCATCGGAAAGCCTGATTCAGCAAGAAAAACGCGTGCCCTACAATATTTTTTCGTGAATGGCAGGTATATGCGCCATCCCTATTTCGCAAAAGCAATCACAACATCATTCGAACCGCTAATATCAACAGGCGAAAATCCTCACTATTTCATCTTTCTCGAAGTAAGTCCCGATACGATCGACGTTAACATACATCCGACAAAGACCGAAATAAAATTCGAGAACGAACAGCCTATATGGCAGATATTAGCCGCTACTGTAAAAGAAGCTCTGGGAAAATTCAATGAAGTACCAACAATCGACTTCGACACCGATGGCGCAATAGATATTCCTATTCACAATAGCAGTTCATCTAATGCGACACGTCCCCAAGTGAACGTAAATCCTTCGTACAATCCTTTTAAAGCTCAAGGAGGCGGCAGTGGCAGCAGCAATAGCTACAATCGTCCGAGCTTCAATTGGGAAGCTCTATATGATGGCTTTGAGAAAGAGAAAGATAGTCAGGACATAAATTTCCACGATGAGACAGTACATACTGAGACTAATCTCTTCAATACGGAAAACAATAACAGCGACAACCTATCGACGGAATCGGCTTCAATACACTTTCAATACAAGAATAAGTACATCCTCACATCCGTCAAATCAGGATTGATGATGATAGACCAGCGCAGAGCACATATTCGTATCTTATTCGATCAGTTTTTGCAGAATATAAAACAGAAAAAAGGAGTTTCCCAACGGATATTATTCCCCGAAGTCATAGAGTTTACAGCATCCGAAGCTGCAATAATTCCTTATTTGGCAGAAGATATAGAGGCTGTAGGATTCGACCTAAGCTATTTAGGAAACAATTCGTATGCAATCAACGGAGCTCCATCAGAACTCGACAATATCAATTCTACCGAACTCATCCGTAACATGATTACCAAAAGTATAGAGACTGGAAGTGATGTGCGGGAAGAGATACAAGAATCGCTAGCCTTATCAATGGCTTATGCCGGAGCAATCACTTATGGTCACAAACTTTCGGAAGAAGAAACTTCAAATATAATAAACCGCTTGTTTGCATCGTCGGCTCATAAATATACCCCTGATGGTAAACTAATTATATCGGTTGTCGACGACCAGGAGATTGACAAAAGATTTAAATAGAAAAATAGACATATCTTTACTTCATATTATTTTTTCTTTACCTTCGTATTTATTAAATAATAAGCTCATGAGAAATTTATTTTGCCTTAGTTTTATTCTAAGTTGCATCATTTTTGGATTTAGCTCATGTAGTAGTGAAAGTGAAATATCCGCATTAGATGTTGACAATAACAAACAAGAAGTACGCATATCAATAAGTAATCTATCAGAGCAATCTGCTAGAACAACACCGACTACTGAACCTAAAGTCTATTAAAGAATAAAATACCTAAAATACATCGTATTCAAATCAACCGGAGATCGCGAAGTTGTTTTAGAAGAATCACTCGTCTTAGAAAATTCGCCACCTAACATCAGCCTCAAATTACCTAAAGGTGAATACATTCTGGCAATGCTAGGTTCAGACACAGAGGGTGTAAAGCTTTATCATAAAGACAAGTCCTCAGAATTATCCGTTTGGGTTAGTGAA
>JBKEBB010000028.1:0-4855 GCA_047972845.1 Bacteroidales bacterium | reverse complement strand
CCCGTTGGACCTAATTACCGACATGGTGCTCTTCCGACTGGAGTGGCTCAATGAAAAGAAGGAAAAATAGCACTCTCATTCCGACTTCTTTCCGAACCCATTCATGCAACCAATTGATCCGATTAATCAACCGATCGAGTCCGATTCATCGCACCCCCTACTCGGCACGTCGGCGCGGTGTACACCGCAGCCGATTGTCCTGTACACCGCAACGACAAAACGTCTATTCCTTTTTCTTAATAGAAGCGGACCTTTTGGATAAACAGAGTGATGGTTCGGATGAATAGATCGAAACGAAAAAATAAATGCGTCCGTTTGTTTTCAAAAAAAGTGATTCAGAGGATTGGTCAATCGAATAAAAGAGCATAGCTTTGTGACAAACACCTGAATACTATGAAACAAATCACCTTGAAGCCACTCGCGCTATGGTTCGTTCTGCTACTCTCGACCCATCTATTCCCTGCAAACTCGGTTTCGGCAAAGGGAGCAAGCGTGCCGGAAGATTCCACCCGTACGAGTACATCGATGCACAATCCCTTTATTGCCGCGGAGGGAACAATGATCACCGATCCGAAAGAGTGGAACAAGCAACGTGAATACCTCCAATCGTTGCTCACAATCTATATTTACGGACAGACTCCCGCGCTCCCGAAAAAGGAGGAGATAGTGGTTGAGGAGGAACGGATCACTCCCGTTTACGACGGAAAAGGGATAATGGAGACCAAACGACTTCGTTGGGACAACGATCTATGTATGAACATTCGAATTGTTTATCCGAAGAAACCGGGACGGTATCCGGTAATCATGAAACTAGACTATCTATGCGATTTTCAATACCGAAACGAGATAGAAGAAACGCTGATAAAGGAAGAACGTTACGCGGTTGTCACCATCAGTCGTAAAGAACTGGCTCCCGACATCCCCGACAACGGACTCTATCCACTCAATAAGTACCCGACGCTCAAAACAGGAGCTATCGCCATGTGGGGCTACGGCGCGATGGTCTGCATGACCTATATTGAAAACAAGACCTACGTCGATGCCGAGAAGGTGGTGCTGACAGGCCATTCACGCGATGGGAAGGCTGTGTTGTACGCGTGTGCGATGGACGAACGTTTCGCCATTGCCGCACCCAATGGATCGGGATGCGGAGGAGCGGCGCCACTGGTTTGTGCCGATGCACCGGGAGAAAAGTTATCCCATCTCCAAAAAGCATTTCCGCACTGGTTTACAGAAAAGCTGACCACACTGAAATCACCCGATCTGTTGTCAGTCGATACCCATATAACCCGTGCGCTGATCGCTCCCCGAGCTGTAATCAATACAGAAGCGTTGAATGACCGATGGGCCAATCTCCGACAGGCCTACTACAACGTAGCGGCAGCGGAAGAGGTGTATCGATTCTTAGGCGTAAAGGAAAGAAACGGATCGCATTATCGTCCGGGCGAACACAACTTCACCACCACCGACATGCGAGCCATAATCGCCTTTTCCGACTTTGTTTTTTACGGTAAAACGCCCGATCATGAGTACTCGTTTTTTGACCACTTTTATCCGATTCCCGATTGGGTATTCAGATGGAAGAACCCACTCTCAACCAATCAATAAAAAAGAATTGAAAGAGAGAAACCGTATCTTGCATTTCCAGCACACGGTACAATCCAAAAGATATGCCCCCAATCAGAATGATTAGACAATGATAATGAGTAAAAGAAGAGCTAAATTGAGGGTTGATTAGGGAGTCATTTATATGATTTATAAGGCAGAGTGGAAATTCATATCAACTTTTAGTAAAATATTATCCATTAGATTATGAATCAAATCGTACCTTTGCAGTTCGAAACAAAACAAAAGAGTGTGATTTTAATCTCTAAACCCCAATATAACTATGAACTTCGAAAAGACGATGAACAGAGCGGCGGATAACATCCGTATTCTTTCTGCCGCAATGGTTGAAAAGGCCAAATCGGGACACCCGGGTGGTGCGATGGGCGGAGCCGACTTTATCAATGTGCTCTACTCGCAATTCCTGCAATACGATCCAACTGATTCGCAATGGATCAACCGTGACCGATTCTTCCTTGATCCCGGCCATATGAGCCCGATGCTCTATTCGGCACTTGCATTGACCGGAAAGTTCACCACCGAAGAGCTCAGCCAGTTTCGTCAATGGGGAAGTCCGACTCCCGGACACCCAGAAGTGGATATCACTCGTGGTATTGAGAACACCTCCGGTCCATTAGGACAAGGCCATACGATGGCTGTTGGTGCTGCCATCGCCGAACGATTCCTCAGTGCCAAATTCGGCGAATGGATGAGTCACAAGATTTATACGTTTATCTCTGACGGAGGTATTCAGGAGGAGATATCACAAGGAGCCGGACGTATTGCCGGATACCTCGGATTGTCGAATCTGATCATGTTTTACGATAGCAACGACATCCAACTATCGACCGAATGTAGCGCGGTGACGAACGAAGATACCGCTAAGAAATACGAAGCGTGGGGATGGAATGTGATCTCAATTGACGGAAACAACGCTCAATTGATCACCGAAGCACTTCGCGGCGCACATGCGGAAAAAGAACGTCCTACGCTGATCATCGGTAAAACAATCATGGGCAAAGGGGCGTTGGCACCCGACGGTTCTAACTACGAACGCAAATGTGCGACCCACGGCATGCCGTTGGGAGAAGCAGGTGCTTCGTTCGAGAAGACAATAGAGAACTTGGGAGGTGATCCGACCAATCCGTTTGTTATCTTCCCCGAAACAGCTCAACTCTACGAAGCTCGTAAACAGGAACTGATTAAAATTACTGCTCAAAAGAAAGCCGAACAGGCCGCATGGGCAGCAGCAAATCCTGAATTGGCAGCTAAACTGGAGAAGTTCTTCTCCAAAGAGGCTCCCACTGTGGATTGGGACGCGATTGTGCAGAAAGCGGATCAAGCTACTCGCGCGGGATCGGCAACCGTACTGTCTTATTTGGCACAACATGTGGAAAACATGATCGTGGCTTCGGCCGACCTTGCCAACTCCGACAAGACAGACGGTTTCTTGAAACAAACCAAACAGATGGTAAAAGGCGATTTCACCGGAGCATTCCTTCAAGCCGGTGTGTGTGAACTGACCATGGCCACTATCATGAACGGTATGGCGCTGCATGGCGGTGTGATTCCTGCCTGCGGAACTTTCTTCGTATTCTCTGACTACATGAAACCGGCTGCCCGTATCTCTGCTTTGATGCAGTGTCCGGTAGTCTATATATGGACACACGACGCGTTCCGCGTAGGTGAAGACGGACCTACCCACCAACCGATTGAACAGGAAGCTCAGATTCGTCTGTTGGAGCAGTTGAAGAATCACCACGGACAAAACAGTATGTTGGTGCTTCGTCCTTGCGACGTAGAAGAATCAACCATCGCGTGGAAAATGGCACTTGAAAACCGCAGCACTCCTACGGCGTTGATCCTTTCACGTCAGAATATCAAGAACCTTCCCGCCGCGTCGGGCGACCGTAAAGCGGAGGCAAAACAGGCAGTGAAGGGTGCTTACATCGTATCTAAAGACGAGAACCCCGAAGTGGTATTAGTGGCCAACGGATCGGAAGTGGCCACATTGGTGGCCGGAGCCGAACTGCTCAAAGAGCGCGACGGTATTCGCACCCAGATTGTAGCCGCTCCATCGGAGGGACTCTTCTTCAACCAATCGAACGAATATTGCGAAGAGGTTATCCCATCGAATCTGCCCGTATTCGGACTGACTGCCGGACTTCCCTCCACACTCTACCGCTTGGTAGGACGCAACGGAGTGGTATTCGGACTGGATCATTTCGGTTATTCGGCACCTTTCAAAGTGCTCGACGAGAAATTTGGATTCACCGCCGAGAACGTATATAACCAAGTTAAGACCCTTTTGAAGAAATGATTGATTTAACTAAACCTCTTGCCTTTTGTGCCGATCACGCCGGATTTGAGATCAAGGAGATCATCAAAGAATATGCACGGTCAAAAGGCATTGAGGTAAGCGACTACGGGACATTCGGTACGGAAAGTTGTGATTATCCCGACTATGCACATGCGATGGCCAACGCTATAGAAGATGGAAAACATCGATACGGCATCGCCATATGCGGCAGTGGAAATGGGATTGGCATGACCCTCAATAAACACCAAGGCATCCGTGCCGCGTTGGCATGGAAAGAGGAGATCGCTCAATTGGCGAGACTTCACAACGATGCCAACGTGTTGGTACTACCGGGACGATTTGTATCCCCGGAAGAGGCAAAAGCGATGTTCGACCTCTTTATCAATACCGAATTTGAAGGAGGACGACACGCCAACCGAATTGCCAAAGTTCCGGTAAAGAGTTGTTGATCCGAAGAACCCAACGAGGTCGCGGAATAAGAAACCAGAGAGAAGGATGGGGCCAATCGCCCTCTCCTTCTCTCTTTTTTAGTGAAAACAATCCCGTAGAAATCAAAGAGCAAAGTGCGGGAAACGACTTGTGAAAGGGCTTCAGCAAGGGCGTCGCACAACAAAATCGACCGAATCCTTTGTCAAGACAAAAAAAGATTCTATCTTTGCATCACCAACAAGGTTCCTTGGCCGAGTGGTTAGGCACCGGTCTGCAAAACCGTCTACGGCGGTTCGAATCCGCCAGGAACCTCACAAAAAGCTTCAAAACTACCTGTAATAGATGGTTTTGAAGCTTTTTCTTTTTAAAGGACTGAAATGGCCTTTGAGAAGCAACATGGAAAACTCTAAATTTTATGCTGTATGGGACCAGTATTCAACGATGAACAGCGTAAAAAGGCTATCTTTATATTGGAAAGTCCTTTAGCAAAGTTATCAGAAC
>JBKEBB010000189.1:0-1783 GCA_047972845.1 Bacteroidales bacterium | reverse complement strand
GGTGGCTGCCTTGGTGGCCATATGTATGCTTTTCGGACTAATCTATTATCTGACTCTTCAGATCGACAATTTTGCGTCTATAATCACTACCGAGGATCTGATTGTGGTGGTGTGTATCGTTTTGATTCTTGGAATTATTATTTCAGCCATATCGGCTCACTTCGCGGTAAACAAATATCTGCGAATGAAAACAGATAAATTGTACTACGTATAATATTTGTTGCAAAAAAAGGATCCAAGCTGTTTTAATGGATGTGTTGCCCAGCGATTCTTACTTCTATAAATGAAGTAGAGCGAGATTCGCTCGTAACCTTTACCAGAGGGGAGTAGATAACAGTCATAGTATGTATTTCTCTCAATAGTATGAATGAATAGTATAAAACGAGCATTTGATGTACAATGAATGTATGAGTACATTGTGTGTGAGTTCAACAATATTTACAACTTATTTATTTGCTAAAATCAGAAGAATATGAAAGATTTTGCATTCGGAAAAGAGAATTTTATTTTGGTAGTGGTGTCGGTTGCTATTATTGTGATCGGTTTTGCTTTGATGCTTGGAGGATCAAGCAACGAGGAGGCATTCAATCCTTCCATATTTGATACGCAGCGTATCGTTGTGGCTCCGCTTACCTGTTTGGCGGGTTTTGTGTTGATGATTTACGCCATTGTACGTAAGTCTAAGAAATAATTGTCTGATTGAATAGCTGGACGGAGTAAGTCGCAATCAGGCTATTTATTGAAAAGTGTTGGAATGAATGAAATTGATGCTCTGTTACTCGGTCTTGTACAAGGATTGACCGAGTTTTTACCTGTTAGCAGCAGTGGCCATTTGGCGATAGGAAACGCGTTGTTAGGCACAACAGGTGATGATAATTTGATGTTTGCTGTATTGGTGCACGCGGCAACGGTATTGAGTACCATTGTTGTGTTGAGGAAAGAGATCATTGCTCTTTTCTCAGCGCTTTTTCGTTTTCAATGGGACGAAGAGACAAAATACATTGTTAAACTAATTATTTCTATGATTCCGGTCGGAATTGTAGGTCTCTTTTTTAAGGACTATATCGAAGAAATATTTGGAGGAGGATTGTTGATTGTGGGCTGTATGTTGCTGTTGACAGCGGCACTGCTCGCATTCGCCTATTATGCACGTCCCCGACAAAAAGAAAAAATAACGTTTCTTGACGCGTTGATTATCGGAATAGGTCAGGCGTGTGCCGTGATGCCCGGATTGTCGCGGTCGGGAACAACGATAGCTACCGGTATTCTGCTTGGGAATAAGAAGGAGTCTGTGGCGAAGTTCTCATTTCTAATGGTGCTTGCCCCTGTACTTGGTCAGGTGATGTTGGACCTGATGGAAGGCAATGTGGCCGAGGCTACCGCCACAATCCCTGTGAGTGCTATGATTGTAGGCTTTCTAGCCGCATTTGTAGCGGGAGCTTTTGCCTGTAAGTTTATGATCGAGTTTGTGAAGCGGGGAAAACTCATTTGGTTTTCAATCTATTGTGCCATCGCGGGTTTGATCGCGATCGTTTATTCATTAATCGGATAATGGAGATACCTCAGTTGCCTGAAGAGGGGTTTGTGTTGCATTTCAACAAGCCCAAGTATTGGACATCCTTTCAGTTGGTTGGTGCGGTTCGTTATAAATTAACCCGCAAGTACAAAAGCAGAAAAATAAAGGTAGGTCATGCCGGAACGCTTGATCCATTGGCAAGCGGAGTGATGATTTTGTGTGTGGGAAGAGCTACAAAACAGATAGAATCATTTCAATATCAAACAA
>JBKEBB010000386.1:0-1980 GCA_047972845.1 Bacteroidales bacterium | reverse complement strand
CTGAAACCTATTGCTAATGAGTTGCTCTCCAGCAGAGCTCATCTCCTCTTTAGTTTCGCCTTGAAGTTACAAACTATTTTCAAGAACTTCACCAACCATTTTTGGCATCATTACCAAAAATCACTACTACCAATAACTGAGTATTCAGCTATCCGTTAGTAGCGACGGGATTATCAAATTAAACTCGTTTTATCGGCTTATCTGACGGCAAACTAAGTTGCACTGCTGATTTGAACCGGGGTGTAAGTCCGTGCGCCAAGTTCTTTATCCAAGGAGTAAATACCATAACCGTTGTCGCCAATCATAGTAAGCGCGTCAATTAAAGCTTGAGCGGTCTCTTCCTCTTCTACTTGCTCATCGATAAACCATTTGAGCATGCTTACAGTAGCCATATCTCCTTCTTCATCAGCAATTTTATACAGTTTGTGAATCAAAGAAGTCACTACTTTTTCATGTTCCAACGTATCTTTAAACGCATCCAACGGAGTATCCCAATGCAATTTCACCTCCTCGATTGGCTTTAGTTCAACAACACCACCACGTTTGATCAAATAATCCATAAAAATATTAGCGTGGTCTTGTTCCTCTTTGAACTGAATCTTCATCCAATTAGCGAAACCAGGCTTCCCTTTTGCAGCAAAATCCGCACTCATTGACAAATACAAATAAGCCGACCAAAATTCGGCATTAACTTGGGCGTTAATCGCCTCTTGAACTCTTGTTGAAATCATACCTTTTAATTATTAAATGGTTGTACAATTATTTATATTCTATATTATCTTGTTCTGATAAAGCATAAGGCTTCACTCAATGAATAGGAAGAATTCCGATGCTTTATATCAGTTGACTTTATCTAATTCTTTATACACACTCAAGGTTTGTTCTGCCGTTCGCTTCCATGAAAACTGCTTCACTCGCTCAAGTCCATACTCAACGGCTCCTTTATAATACTCTTCTTCATTTTCCAACCGGATGAGCTCGGCTGCTATCGCTTCAACATCGGTTGGGTCCACCATGATAGCTCCTTCTCCGGCCACCTCGGGAATGGCTGACGTATTCGAAGTTATTACCGGCGTTCCACATGCCATACATTCCAAATTAGGAATACCAAAGCTTTCACGCAGAGAAGTATATAAGAAAGCAAAAGCCCCAGAATAGATTGCAGGTAAATCCTTATTATCTATATAACCCGGCATGTATAGATTTGGTTTAATCCATCCTATCTTTGCTTGTGTTAAATAATTATCAATCTCAGTGGCACTCAAATCAGCAATCAGTAATGGAAGCTTTACCATCGACTGTTTCAGATACCGTTCATAGGCTTGAAGAGTGCGCAACGTGTTCTTTTTCGGATCAGTGTTACCCAAGAAAAAAATAAATTTCTCCTTATCGATGTATTTGGCTGTTATAGCGGAGACGTTATCCAATGGATGGAAATGATCACTGAATCCATTATGAATAGCCGTAATTCGTGAAGAGTCAAAATGGAAGAAACTGCCAATACGTTCGCACTCATATTCTGAAACGGTGATTATCTTATAACACTTAGGAAGAATTCTGGGAACAACCAACCGTCTGTATATTCGACCAAGGTTTTGATAAAAGGAGTTGTTCTTGTAATGTTGTTTCTCAAGAAAGATTATGTCATGAAGAGTAAGGACCAAAGGACATGGAGAAAAGAGTGGAGCAGTATTGCTGGTACAATGCAGTAGATCCGGCGAGATCTCTCTCAATTTCATAGGCATCAAAACTTGTTCCCACACCGGATATCCTCCCCATGCGGGGATTTCAATGATATGCATGTTCGCAGTGGACTTAAGACAACGATCCGGTCCTGAGGCAACCAATACAAAGTATTCGTTTGTCTTATCAATTTGCTGCAATTGCCGAAGGACTTCAAGTATAACGAAATCCATTCCATGCTTCTTCAGACGAAAAATACGCTGTGCTTCAATGGCTATTTTCATTTCTTTCTTCTTT
>JBKEBB010000172.1:0-5910 GCA_047972845.1 Bacteroidales bacterium | reverse complement strand
TGTGGTGTTAATCGTTTTACGGTTTCAATATTATGGGAGATTACATCCGGAGCCGAGTCAATAATCAAATCAATCAAATCAAGTTTTCCTTGAAAGTCGGGGATCAATACTTCCAACGTAGTTTGAGGATTGATCTCTTTTATTGCACGTATTGTTCTCACCCAATGTTCGGCACCCAGATCCGATAGATCATCCCTATCTACCGAAGTAATTACTGCATGATTTAAATTCATTAGTCTGATCGACTCTGCCACACGTTCAGGTTCTTGCATATCCAATGGGAGTGGCTTTCCCGTCAATGTGTTACAAAACTTGCACGATCGGGTACATATCTCGCCTCCAATCATAAAAGTGGCAGTTCCTCTACCCCAGCATTCTCCGATATTCGGACAACGTCCACTCGTACAAATCGTGTGCAACCCATGCCCTTCTACAATTTGTTTGGTTCGGGCGAAATTATCATTGCTTCGAAAGCTAACCTTTAACCATTCCGGTTTTCTTACTCGAATACTCATTAATTATTTTGTAAATGTGTTTTGAAGAAGTTGATCATCTTCGTATATAGGAATGAGCGTGTATTGCCTCCACTGATTCCATGATCTCTGTTAGTGAAAATATGCATATCAAACTGTTTTCCTGCTTGAACCAACGCTTCGGCATATTCATAGCTGTTCTGGGCATGAACATTGTCGTCCGCTGTACCATGCATCAGCAATAAATGGCCCTGAAGTTTGTCTGCCCACATAATTGGCGAGGCATTGTTGTATCCGTCAAAGTTTTCTTGAGGTGTACGCATGTATCTCTCGGTGTAGGCGGAATCATAGAATCGCCAATCGGTGACGGGTGCTACCGCAGTCCCTGCTTTAAACACACCATTCCCTTTTGACAATGCCATCAACACATTGTAACCGCCATAACTCCACCCCCAAATACCAATGTTTTTTCCATCAACAAAGGGTTGTTGAGCCAAATAACGTGCAACGGCAATCTGATCATCCGTCTCATATCCGCCTAAAGCCATATAGTTGCATTTCTTGAACTTCTCACCTCTGGCAGCGGTTCCGCGTCCATCCACGCAAACCACTATAAAGCCTTGTTCAGCCATGTAATTATCCAATCCAAACGCCCATGAATCCATCGCGCTTTGAGAACCCGGACCACTGTACTGAGTCATAATTACAGGATACTTCTTTCCTGCTTGAAAATTGGATGGTTTGATCATCCAACCGCTCAGATCCTCTTCTCCTGCAAGTGGAACAAACAATGGTTCTTTTTTACTGGGTACATACTCTTTCAGTTTTTCAACCAGCACCTTATTCGATTCTAATATACGTACTACACTGTTTTTGCCATCTTTCAACACGACGGATGGAGGTGTTGCCATATTACTATGTGAATGAACATAGTACTTGAACTTCTCACTGAATGCAAAGGTATTCACTCCGCTCTTGTCAGTCAACTTAGTTTTACGTCCTCGCGCATCGATTGAAAAGACATTTCGTTGAGTCGATCCTCCCTCAGAAGATTGATAATAGAATGTTTTAGTCAACTCATCGTATCCTAAATACTTGGTCACATCCCAATGACCGATGGTAAGTTGTTTCATCATCGCACCCGAACGTCCATGTTGATAAAGGTGTCTGAAACCATCCTTCTCACTAACCATTACGATAAAGTCCTTGTAAAAGGTGATTTCATCAAAGTTATTGTCATCAATATAGTATTCGCTCTCATCCCTAAGTATCAATTTTGACACTCCCGATCTGGGATTTACATAATACATATTGAATACATTCTGAATACGATTCAATGTCATGACAACAAGTTGATCAGGACTTTCGGTAAAACGAATTCGGGGAATGTATCCATCATTATCCAGAGGAACATTCATCTTTGAAATCTTTTTGGATCCCACGTCGTAGGTGTGAACCGTCACTTTAGGGTTTGGCATTCCCGCTTTTGGATATTTGAACTGATCCAAGCCCGGATAAGTACGATATTCGTTAAATGTGGGATTTAACCCCCCAAATCGTTGAAATCCAAACATGGGAACCTCTGATTCATCGGTGCGAATAAAAGCCACACAGGAGTTGTCGGGAGCCCATACAAACGAACTGGAAACTGCAAATTCCTCTTCATACAGCCAATCAGGCGTTCCGTTAATAATCTTACCAAACTCCCCATCATAAGTCATTTGCGATTCGGTGCCGAAATCCAATTTGAAAAGATGCAGGTTATTCCCTCTTGCAAAAGCAACCATTCGTCCATCGGGCGACATTTTGGCTGCCTGCTGTTTACCACCTTCTGATACGTTATATACATAATTTCTATTGCGGTCAAACACATAATAGTTGGCACGAAAGGTTCTTCTGTAAATTCTCTCTGAATCGGTATAAATCAAGATTCTCTTCTCATCATCACTGAATTCATATCCTTCAAACTTTTCAAACGGACACTCTCTTGCATCTTTCGCATCGAAAATAGTCTCAACGGGTTGTCCGGTTCGATACGAATACTTGATGATTTTGGATTTATCATCAGACATAGCAGTGTAATGTTCCCCATCTTTCATGCTGGAAAAGGCGGGAACTCCCTTCGCACCAAACTCTCCTTTCAATACACCGCTGAGAGTAATACTCTTTTGCGCTACACCACTAAGGGATACAAACAATACACAACTAAACAATACTGAAAAAAACTTATTCATACGATTATTAATTCGTTAGTTAAGGGTAGCATGAAACTATCACAGAAATCAAATGATCTTGTCCATGGAGCAAACGAATCATTTAATACACGCGATCGCTTCATATTTTTAGATTTATAATTACGATAGTTGTAGTCGGAACCGACTTGAAAATTGTTATTCATCTGCAAATATCCGATAAAAGTGGTATATCTACAACACTTCCACTCAAAAGAATGGGATATATTGGGTTCTTGTAAACAACCAAACCACCTCAACTAAGGAGTGATCAAAATTGATTATTCTCAAAAAAAGAATCGCCACATCCGTTTTAAACAACTCATATAAATGATTTCAATAGGTAGCTTTAAATGTGCGTGGGTGGAGTATTAAACAATACTACTCATCTATTTATTGTTACGATGTACACCGCGATCGATTATGGTGTACAGGGGAGCAAGGCAAGGTGTACAGGGGAGAATGAACTCTTCGAACACAATTAAAAAAAACAAAGTCTGGCTTCGATCAAAATAGACGTTCAATCCATCGAATAGATATACACCTCCATTCGCTTACCCAAGAAGAATTAGATGATCCGGTGGAAAAAGAGATAAAACGGTCAAATTTACAAACAATTCCACTTTTGAATCATAATCCCACTTATTGAATGAGACTTTGTGAAAAAAGTCTCGTATTTTTGTTGCTTATTTATGAAAAGCATGAAATACATCCGTTTACTTCTCAAACTTGTTGCTGGAATCATACTTTTTACTCTTTTACAAGTATTGATTACCCGATTCGTTCCGGTATATATCACTCCATTGATGATCATACGCCTGTACGAACAATATTCCGAAGACAAACCCTTCCGTCTTCATCACAAATGGGTACCTCTTGACTCCATTTCACCACACTTGGCTAACGCCGTAATAGCTTCTGAAGATAATCTGTTCCTTACTCACAATGGATTTGATTTTACGCAGATAAAAAAAGCGATTGAAGAGTCCAAGAAAGGCGAACGAAATAGAGGAGCGAGTACCATCAGCCAACAAACGGCAAAAAATGTATTTCTATGGCCATCGCGTTCTTGGATTAGAAAGGGGCTTGAGGCGTACTACACGGTTCTCAT
Source organism: Bacteroidales bacterium (assembly GCA_047972845.1). GTDB lineage: Bacteria > Bacteroidota > Bacteroidia > Bacteroidales > JBKEBB01 > JBKEBB01. Next base: position 2,095 of record JBKEBB010000172.1, on the reverse strand, counting down.
CGAATTTGTTTGGGGGAAAAGGCGAATAATGGAGGTATATCTCAATTCTATTGAGATGGGCGATGGCATCTATGGTGCTCAAAGTGTAGCCCAACATCATTTCAACAAACAGGCATTGAAACTATCAATGTCCGAAGCGGCCACTATCGCGGCAACACTCCCCAATCCCATTCGGATGAATTCGGCAAAACCGGGCAACTATGTAGTGAGAAGAAGAGGTGAGATTCTGGATTTGATGAATAAAATAGGAAATCAAGAATTGAAATAATAGAAGATCTTGGCAGTCAAATTGAATTAAGACATCATTCAAATAACCTTTTTATCGCTTTAAGTATTATAGTGCCGAACCATATACACAGAGCTACACTTAAACATTAGGGTGTAAAGCAACTATTTTATCGAAGGTTAAATACACAAGAAGGTGTGAGTACTGAATTGGCATGAAAGATTCACCACTCCTTCCCGAACAAAATAATAAATAAGCATGAACATTCAAGATTGGGGCATCATCGATTACAAAGATGCTTGGGATAAACAAACTGAAATATTTGAATACAATCTCCACAATAAATCTGAAGATAAAGAGACAATCAATACACTTATTCTTTGTGAGCATCCTCCAGTTATCACGTTAGGAAAAAGAGGAGAGCAAACCAATGTATTGTTTAACGAAGAAGAATTAGGTAAAAGAGGCGTCTCTCTCTACCGCATAGATCGTGGCGGCGATGTGACCTATCATGGTCCCGGTCAATTGGTAGTATATCCCATTTTTGATCTCGAATTCTTCGGCATAGGATTAAAAGAGTATATCCATCGACTCGAGGAGGTGATTATTCGTGTACTGAAAAAATATGGTATAGACAGCGAGCGAAGCGAAGGAGCCACGGGAGTTTGGCTTGGCAACGATACACCGTCAAGTAGTCGTAAGATATGTGCTATCGGAGTGCGAAGCAGCCGCTTCATTACGATGCATGGTCTGGCACTGAACGTAAATACCCGATTGAGCGACTTTTCTATGATTCATCCGTGTGGATTCATTGATAAAGGGGTAACCTCAATTCAAAAAGAGTTGGGAAAAGAGATCAATATGTTTGAGGTTAAAAATAGTGTGATTGAAGAATTTAAGAATGTATTTTTAGATGAGAATATTCGATGAAATCGGTAGAAATTATAACTATAGGGGATGAATTGTTGATAGGTCAGGTAACAGATACAAATTCTGTATGGATGGCCCAACAACTCAACAAATTAGGATTGGATGTGGTGCGCAAAACATCCGTAGGAGATGACGCGGAAATGATGTTGCAGGCCTTTGAACGTGGCATGAGCGAGTGTGACATCGTGCTCGTGACCGGAGGTATCGGCCCAACCAAAGATGATATCACCAAACAGACATTGTGCCGTTTCTTTAATACCGAACTCGTACACAGCGAGGAAGTATTAGAAGACATTAAGGCCCTTTTCATTGGGCGAAACATCCCGTTGAATTCGCTCAATCGCTCACAGGCTCTTGTACCAAAAGCAGCAACAATAATTCATAATCGGTGGGGAACAGCTCCCATTACTTGGTTTGAAAAGAACGGTAAGGTGCTGGTTTCAATGCCGGGGGTACCCTACGAAATGAGAGGAGTGATGACTGATGAAATACTTCCCCGACTACAGAAAAGAATAAGTGGAACAGACACCATCATTCACCACACCTATTGCGTGAAGGGTTATCCAGAATCGGTTTTGGCTGAGTTTTTAAATGATTGGGAATCTGCTCTCCCTTCTTATATCAAGCTTGCGTATTTACCTACACCGGGAATGATCCGACTTCGTTTGAGTGGTAAATCAGCGGAAAAAGAGCAGTTGGAAGAGGAGATGAACAGACAAGGTACAGCTTTGAAGTCGTTGCTGGGAAATTCGATCTATGCGGAGGAAGATATTCCTTTGGGGGGCTTCATCGGTAAATTATTAAAAGAAAGAATGTACTCCATAAGTACCGCGGAAAGTTGCAGCGGAGGTTATCTGGCACACATGCTGACGGCGGAGAGCGGAGCCTCTGACTATTTTAAAGGAGGAATAGTGGCCTACTCCAATGAGATTAAACAAT
>JBKEBB010000145.1:0-9516 GCA_047972845.1 Bacteroidales bacterium | reverse complement strand
GAGGAATCGAATCTTTCGGGAAACTTTTGCAGACGTAGTAGAAGTTGTTTTGGAAGTGCGTGAGATCTTGTATCCAAGCCTCTTTGCGTGTAGCGGGTTTAGGATAGTGCGGGTAGAATCTGAACTCAGTGATTAACTCAGGACCAATAATCAATCCGCTGATGACTAAAAATAGGAGTACTATTGTTCCTGTCTTGGTGGTGTTTCTCATACGATATGTATTCTTTAGAAGCGGCAGTGTCGAACTCGTATGTTATTAGGATATCAATGTTCTTTATTATCTATTCATTCAAATATATGGCTGATAAGATTGTGATGATTAATTAAGTCGAGGGTTAGAGATGTGGGATGGTGTCAATTAAATGCCTTTTTTTTGACTTCTGTTATTCATCGGTATATATAAAGAGAGGGGATGTATTTGAAGAAATACAGCCCCTCTTTATAAAATGCCGCACCGTTGATGTTGTGCAAAACTCCGATTAACACGTTTTGAGCGCTTGTTCCTCTTTGTAATCCACCGTGCTCAATGCATACCCGAAGGTGTGGCCCGCCATTGATAAACAAAGCTTATGTCTCGGTTTTTGATATTTGTTGAGCTCGCCAATCATAATCAGTGCGGCAAAACTCAATCTGTTTGTACTGCAAATATAAAGGGTCGAATTTATATTTGCAAATAAAAAGGGAGAAAAATCTCCCTTTTCATTTAGAATTATTTCTTTTGTTTCTCCTCCCGCTGTCGAGACTCAATTTTACGCATCATATGTCTCATGAAACGATCTTCTGCCACTCTCAATTTGAATAGTTTCTCGGCAGGAAGAATCACCTTCAGCTTTTCATAGGTTTCACGATCAATCTTCGCCTCTTTTTCGGGAAGGGTGTATAGTTCTTCCGCGGCCCACTCGTATTGTTGCTGAGTAGGATTGTTTTCCGATTTCATCTTTTCACGGATAGCGTATCGTACTTTACGATTAAGTTCAAAGCGTTTGGCTTGCAGTTCATCGTATATTGGGAACACTTTACCCGCCTCTTCAGGGGTCAGTTGTGCTTCTTTTGTAAGAAATGCTGTCTTTTCAGCTTTAAATTGTTCGAAGCTTTGCTGTGGGGTTTGGTCTCTTCTTCCTCCATCTTTGTTTCCTCCTGCCGATTGGGCTTGGAGCGTCATCAAGGTGGTGGATAGAATTAGGGAGATCATTAATAACAGAGCTCTCATATTCATTCTATTTTATATGTTGGGTTAATTGTTGTTTTGCGCGTACAGAGCTTCATATAGCAAAAACTCGTTTGCAGAGCTCATATATAACGTATTTTCCATCTCGTCCTCGTGGTGGTTATCTGAGGCGAAAACTTCGATGGGTTCAACTGCAGCGTTCGGATCAATGTTCCGCTGTCCGATGAAGTAACCGAGTCCCAGCATCAGTCCGCCAAAACAAGCGGCCAGATATAGCAGTGGCTTAACCCGTTCAAACATCGTAACGCGAACCACCGATCTGGTTGCAGGCCGTTCTTCGGGGATCTGTTCCATAATGTTTTGGGTCAGTTGCTCAAAGTATCCTTCAGGCACTTTGAACGGTTCCCTTTTACCGACCATTTGTTTAATTTTCTCTTCGCTTGTCATAACTAAAATGCTTTAGATATAAGACGATTAAATCGTTAATAGGTTTAATCTTCGGCGGTTAAATATTCTTCAATCTTTTTCGCCGCATGGTGATAGGAGGCTTTAAGCGCCCCTACTGAGGTTGTCAATAATTCCGACATCTCTTCATATTTCATCTCATCGTAGTAGCGTAGCTGGAACACCAAGCGTTGCTTCTCAGGTAGCGTTAATATTGCCTTTTGGAGTTTTATCTCTATGGCATCCCCATCTGTGAAGGTGTCGCTTTCGAGCCTATTGGCCATTAGTTCGGCTTCTCCGTCGAGCGAAGAGGTGGGATGATTATTTATTTTGCTCAGAAATGTGAGGCTTTCGTTTATCGCGATCTTATAAAGCCAAGTAGAGAGCTTGGAGTCACCACGAAAATTCTCTATACTGCTCCAGGCTTTCATGAATACATTCTGCAGAACATCGTTCGCGTCGTCATGACTCAATACCATACGGCGGATTTGCCAGTAGAGCTTTTCGCTATACATCGCAACCATTGAGCCGAAGGCGTTTCTTCGCTGATCGGGGTCCTGTAAAAGTATCGGCAGATTTTCTTCCGTTGTCATCATTTTAAGCTCATGGCTATGAATTAGACTCTTTCTAATGTCAAAAGTTTAATAGTATTGAGTCGTTTAGTTCTTCTTTGGTACCAAAAACTTATTATATAGTAGCAGTCCCACAATGGTGGCAAATCCTATACCTGCGAATATCATCCACATGATTGAGGGTTGTTGCAGTTTGTCCACATAGTGAACGTAGAGTGAAGCGCCCAGTATTCCGCCCACACCACTACCTATCACTCCATAGAGGAATGAGTAGCCAAGGTAAAGAGCTTTTTTCCCTTCGGGAGCGATAAGTCCGATGTATGAAAGAAACTTCGGATGCGCACTCATCTCTCCGAGTGTAAAGATAATGATTCCGGCAATAAATGTCCATACGTTTGTCGAAATTGCAAGAATGATAAAACCGATCGATCCCATCAAAATACCGCTGATCATGGTGGGTAGAGCTTTGAAGTTCTTCACGATCGACGATACGAGTATTTGCAGACAGATGATTGTTCCGGCGTTGAGTACGGTCACGTGTTCCACGTCAAATTTCCATGTGGGATTCTCGATAAAGAGTCCTAAGAAGCCATTGATCGCATTATTCAACGGAGTCGGATCAACGTAATCCTGCACATACCATAACACTGTATCAAACATCTGGAAGTAGAGAATCCAGAAGCATGAGTAGATGGCGATCATCAATACAAAACGCCAATCTTTAAGGACCATTGCAGCCTCTTTCAATACCGTTCCGAGGCTTTTTGTCTCTGCTTTGCGAGGGAACTCTTTATACGCCACAAGATTCAAGATGAATAAGAATCCGCAGCCGATTGCCGCCATGAAGAATATGTAGTTGTAAGAAATCTCTTTGAGGTAGGGAACAAGGAATAGTGGGAATATAAAAGCTCCCAGATTGATCGACCAGTAAAATATTCCGAATCCGAGAGAGGAGTTCTCTTCGTTGGTCACTCGTGCGATTGTTCCTGATATGATGGGTTTGAAAAAACCTCCTCCTGTAACCATAAGTAGAAGTGAGGCAAAAACGGCGGTGTACGAGGTGGAGAGTCCGGTGAAGAAGTAGCCCAATGTCATCACTCCAAAGGCACCCATCAATATCTTCTTATATCCGAACTTTTCAGCGATTGCTCCCGAAAGAATTGGTAGCAGATAGAGTAGGGGGGTGATGGTGCTTTTGATCACACCGATGCTCTCTTTGGAAAAGCCAAGTCCACCCTCTTCAATATTCATGGCGAGATAAACCGATAGGATAGACATCACTCCATAGTAAGAGCCTCGTTCGAAAAACTCCATGATGATTGCCACCCAGTACTTGAATGGAAACGACTTGATTCCGCTTTTGGTTGTCATAAAAATAGTTGATTGTGGTTATTAATTTAGAGTATTGAGGTTTCCAATTCACCGCGCAACGAGTCCCACGCCTCTCCGAGTTCCGCCATGCTGCGGAAATAGCGGTTTGCTCCTGCCTCCATTAATATTGATTCATGGAGAGGTCCAGTATTCACCGCCACGGTGAAGAGCCCGGCGGCACGACCTGAGCGAACTCCCAACGGAGCGTTCTCCACTACAATGGCTTCACGGGTGGTAAAACCTCCTTTGGCAAGACCTTGTAGATAAGGTTCCGGAAATGGTTTTCCCTGTTTTACCATATCGCCGGTCACCAACGTATCCATATTGAAGATACCGGGGAAGGTGCGTTCGATTCGGTTTATTAGGGTGCGTTGACTCGATCCTGTCACAATCACTGGTTTCAGCCCTTGCGATTTTATCTTTTTCAGTAGTTCGTAGGCTCCTTTCATGGGTTTGGGCTCGGGGAGTTCTTCAAAGAAACGGGTCTTTACGCTATACACCTCACGAACGGTATCTGCGTCTGCATCACGGCCGAACTGACGGTTGAACAGTGCGTTCACCGTGTACGAAGAGGTCGCCCCTTCCCATGCGTAAAAATCTTCTTCTGTTGATTCTATTCCGTATTGACTGGCTGTTTTTACCCATGCGGCGGCATGGTTGGGCATGGAGTCGAGAAGCACTCCATCCATATCGAAGAGCACTCCTTTGAGTTTTGAAGAAGCAGTGTTGTTTATCATTCTTCTGGGGTCGAAATTGATTTGCTTGGCAAAGTTAATAAAAATCCCGACTTTTCCAGAGGCGAGCGACCTGCTTTTGTCCTTGATGTTGAACGAAAAATGATTTTTTTAGAGAAGATTCAGAATAGCGAGAGCTGTTCTCCATCCGTTCTTGGAGTGTAGAATTCCATTTTGCGGGCAAGTCCCAATCGTTCCGTTTGTTCGAGAAAGCACTCCTGAAGTCTTTTGAAATGGGGACTCCAACATTCGTATTGATTCCCGAATGTCGCGTCATAACGATTCATCATGCCCGGAAACTCCCGTTGAAGGGCTCCGTAGAAATAGTCGCGCGATCCTTTTCGCAACGTCACCCCAAACATCGGAATCACATAGCTTGCTCCACTGTCTGCCGCCCGTTGGAGCAGTGTGGTCAGATTCGCTACACTGTCGTTGATGTAAGGCAGAAGTGGCATCAGCGTCACACCCGTATAGATTCCCTTTTTCGACAACTCCTTCATGGCTTCGAACCGTTTGGAGGTAGATGGGGCATTGGGCTCAATCCGCTTTGACATCTGATCGTCGGCAGTGGTGATGGTAAGGCTGACGGCTGCGTAGATGGACGAAATCTCTTGGATGATATCCGCGTCGCGGATCACCAGATTGCTTTTTGTTATGATGTGTACCGGAAATTTGTGTGCGACGATCACTTTGAGCGCCTCTCGTACTATCTCCTCCTCTTTCTCAACCTCCATATAGGGATCGTTCATTGATCCTGTACCAATTGTGCCTCTTTTCTTGCTTTTGAGCTCTTGATGAAGCAGTTCCAACGCGTTGCTCTTGATCGAGATTTGCGATATGTCGCCCACACCGTAACATTCGCTTCGGGTATCGCAATAGATACACCCGTGCGAGCAGCCTCTGTAGAGATTCATGTTGTAACTGATCCCGAAGAAGCTGTCCGCGGATTTCAGTTTCGATAGAATTGTTTTGGCTACAATCCGGTTCATGGAGGGCCGATTACTTCTGATTTCTTTTCATCCGTCCGGCCAACAGGGGAACTATTCCGGTAGTGATAACCACCAACAACCAGAGGTTTCCGGTGGTAATGTCGTAGTTGGCAATCAGCTCCACGAGTGATTTTCCCATTGCTACTCCGAAAAGAGTTTCAAAAGCGATGGTCATCACCATCCATAGTAGGGCGATCGTCCCATACTTTTCCTTTACCACTCGCGGAAGAATCGTTATGGCTAACAAAAGAATCAGTCCACTAAGGATAATGCCGCTTACGGGCAGAGCTATTTCTGATCCAAGATGGGGGATAAGGAATGACTCCCGGAATATCCCGTTTGCTATCGCCAATGGGATAATCATCGCCCAAACCAGTAGTGATTTTGCCGGATCTTTCATGTTGAATTCGTTCTATTTAGAAGTTCAAATGTGAAACCAACCCTCAGGGGGCTGGATCTTGCTGCGAAGATAGTGAATGATGATTGAAGTAGCTACGCCCATTCCTTTTTCCTATAAAAAAGAGAGGCTGCCGACTCTTCCTTTTGCCGACAGCCCCATTCTATGTTTGTTTATTTTACCGGTACGTGAAATGCCACCTGCCATATCGCATCCGGTGTCTCTTCCGGATTATTCAGGTACCACTCGTAGTGATCGCGATTGTCGCATTCAAGGCCTTTTTCTTCCAGAATCTCGTATAGTTTCGACCATACCTCTTCAAATTCGGTCATGGTAAGTTCGGCTACCACTACTAAATACTTTCCTCCCGTTATGGTGTAAGGCTTTACGTCGCCTTCCGTTGCCGCATTCCCTGTTACAACCAGGCAGGCTTTCGAACGTAGTTTTTCAGGGGCAACCAGAGCGGGGTCGTCGTGATAAATCCCGATCATTTCTACTTTGCCTTTGAGTAGTCCCAACGGAGCAGCCCAAGTCATCAGTTTGTCAAACGCCCCGCAGATTTCACTGTATGGTCCTACATGGTCGCATGCGGAGGTAGTAATCTCCGCCATCTGTTTTACTTCAATGGTATTTAGTTTCATAACGCATTTTTTTTTGTTGTAATAAGAGGTGATAATACTTGCAAAGAAAATGGGTATCGTGTTTTAACCAGTTTCAAGGCTTCGTTCACACCTCTATGTTTTTAATGATTTGTTTGATCTTTTCTCTTAGTTCTTCCGGTTCTACCACCCGTGCGGTATCGGCAAACGAAAGTGTCCAACGGGCAATCGAGTCGAGACTCCAGCTCATATAGGTTTGCTCTACAACTCCTTCATCCACCTCTTTCTCAGATACGATTCCGAAATTAAATTTCCCGTTTCCCATCAGTTCGGCGGTGGCCGACGTGGTGTGAAGCACTACCTTAATCAGTCGGCAGTCCGAATCGAAATCGGGAAGCAAGTCCTTCAACGGGGGATGAGGACGGGTGAACGAAAATCCGGCCGGCTCAATCTTTTCTATCCGATCCAGTCTGAAGTTTCGATATTCATTTCGTAGGTGGCAATAGGCAATCAAATACCAATAGGGGTAGAAATAACTTACTCCCACCGCCTCCACCGTTCGTTCGGTGTGATCGTTGCGCGAGGGGGTGAAATAACCCATTCGGATTGCCTGTTTCTCATGAATGCTGTGGAGAATCGTCTGAAGCAGGTTGGGGATTTTGGGTTCGGAGAGCCGTTGATGATAGTGCACCTCAATCTGCTTATCCATCTGAGCCAAATCGCTCTTATCCCCTTTCCGTAGTACGGCCCTTATCTTATCCATTCCCCGTCGGAAGTGAAGGGTGTTTTGTTCGTCGGTGATCTGTTCAATGAATTTCTCGGCTGTCACAAAGGCCATCGCCTCTTCTTTGGTAAATATGAGTGGTGGCAGTCTATATCCCTCCACAAGCGAATACCCGATGCCCGAATCACCGCAGATGGGTACGTCGGCTTCGCTCAACGTCCGGATGTCACGATAGATGGTGCGAAGACTGACCCCGAAGCGGTCGGCCATTTCGGATGCTTTCACTACCGGACGGGATTGAAGCTGAACAAGCAATGCGGAGATACGGTCAATTCGGTTCATCGTTTCGGATGGAGTAAATTATTCAATCGACAGATTCGAGCAAGACAGGTTGGTGTCAGGGTTGGGCAAAACCGATCCTTGCGGTGGAGGAACGAATCACCCAACCCTGAAGTCAGGGTACGACGTTCGTTGGAAACGTCCGTTGCTTTGTTGTCTGTTTTCGAATCTGTTTCACAAGCGATTTTGTATCGGGACGGGTTTCTTTATTCCTCCATTCCTGCAATTAGATACCACAATACTCCGAAACGATCGACTATCTCTCCATAACGCTCCGCGAAGAATACTTTTGACAACGGACATTTCACTTCACCGCCCTCTTTGAGCGAATCAAAGATCGTATCAATTTGTTCCATGTTGTCGCAGTAGAGAGTCAGCGCGTGTCCCAAATGTCCGAAATCGGCGGGAGCATCCGGTGGCGTGTCGGATATGCCGATGGTGGTTTCTCCAATGGTAAAACAGAGGTGAAGGATCTTTTGTTTGTACTCGTCCGGAATGTTAGGCAGACAGGTACAATCGGAATAGCGGGTCAGGTTGTTTACTGTTCCGTTGAATACGCCGGAATAAAAAGCGGTAACCTCTTCGGCACAGCCGTTGAATGTTAGATACGGGTTTAGTTTCATAACTGTTTCTATTAATTTGTTTTTAAGGTGTTATGCAACCCACACACACTGCCTCCGACACGATTCGAAACAGTGCATTGCTTGTTTCATAAGTAAGCCCTTTTGGTTTACTCCGCGAAATTAACCGACCTCAATGACAACCCTATGTCAGTGAAAAGACACTTTTTTATCTCCGCATCAAAATTAATACAATAATCCACTAATTCTATTGTTCCGTCAGGAGTGGTTTGTTTTCTCCGTCAGGTGTGAGTTGTTTTTCTATTTCATCGTTACCACCACGAAAACGGGATTGTCTTCTTCGAGCAGAGTATCTTTGAGCTCATTCATTCGTTTGATGGCCGATTGAGGACCTTTAGGGGTCAATTTGTTTTTGTACTCCAAAAACTCCGAGGCGGGAATAAATCCATACATCGTCTTTTCATCCTGACGTGTAAACCATATATCGGGTCCTCCATCCCAATCATTAGGTATTCCCTTTTCGGAGGGGATTAGGGCCGATTGTCCGCTTGATTTATTGTATATGGCATACCATTTACGATTTTCATATTCGTAACTAAATAGGAAATAGGGGCCTGTTTCATACAGACTTCTAATAAAAATATATTCCGGCGTGCGTTTTATGAATGTCGGTCCATCACTGCGAATATCGTCCGGCATATCGTATTTCCCGGCACTGAAAATAAAGTAGGGAATAAAAGTATTATTTCCCTTGTTAAATCGGTATAATGTATCATTTCTTGAAGAATTTCTTACATAGAAACTTCCGTTGCGCATGTAATGCAATGCCGGACCTGTTCCTGTTCCGCTTGTTCCATTCCTGTGCTTAACAGGGTGCCATTTGATGCCACTGGCGATGACTTTGTGTTGATCTAAATTATATACCACGTAACTTTCTACCTCATTATTTAATCTTAGGTCCATAAACAAACCATCTCCTTTGTGTTTTCGTAGAAAATATCCAGCAGATGAATCTATTGATAATTCTTTTTTTAATTTTCCCGTAAGATCATAGCTGATTATTCTCACCTTTCTGCCTTCACTCACAAAATGATCGATTTGTTTATCATCTTCATTAATAGTCAATTCACCACCCAAACTATATTCACCGGGCCCTGAACCCTTTTTGCCAATTTTAGCCATAAACTTCCCACTCGCACTAAATAAGAAAATGTCATCAGAAGGAAATGTTCTAACAACGATATGCTGAGAAGTAACATCGAATACATGTGTCGATGCTATTAAGCTATTTCCGGTTGTTTCCAACGGTATATACTCGATGGATTGTATCAAGTCGCTTAAGCGTGCTTTTGCTGTTACCATCCCTTTGGGGTTGATGGATACTGTGGGGATCTTGTTCTGTGCTAACAGTGAAAACGAACAGCAGAGTAGAGTAAATACGAGAAAAATGTTTTTCATGCACTTCATAATCTTGATTTTAATAGTTTTATTATGTATCTCGTTGGGCGTGATATAGGAATCACACTTGCTGAACACTTGACGTAGCTCCATATAGATTGCTCTACAAAATAAATACTAAATATTCGTAGTGCAAGCAT
>JBKEBB010000127.1:0-3597 GCA_047972845.1 Bacteroidales bacterium | reverse complement strand
CACATAGGGTTCTGCTTTCAGAGCGTCGATAGCCGAGAAGTAGTCTTTCATATTCTGACCGCCGTAGTCGCCGCTGATCTGTTCGAGCCACTCCTGACCAAAGCTGGGGAGACCCCTGCGGTTGGGAGCTACGACAATGTAGCCGTTGGCCGCCATCAGTTGCGGATTCCAGCGAGTTGACCAGAATTGGCTAACGGTACTCTGAGGTCCGCCCTGGCAATAGAGTAGGGCAGGGTATTTCTTCGCGGGATCGAAATCGGGAGGATAGATTACCCAAGTAAGCATCTGCTTGCCGTCGGTGGTGGCGATCCAACGTTCTTCCACCTTGCCCATACGTACTTTTTCGAGCAACGATTTATTTTCCTGACTCAGATCGGTGTATTGACCGGTTGCTTCATCCACGCGGTAAATTTCGTTGGGTTGGCTCATCGAATGTTTGAGGGCGATAAGACAGTTGTTGGCAACGGCTACCGAAGCGAAATCACACACTCCTTCGGTGATGCGGGTGATCTCTTTGGTGGCCCATGTCACCTTATAGAGGTGAGTGGTCGCTTTTACACAAGAGACCATGTAGAGTGTTTCGTTGTCGCGACCCCACGAGAAATCGTCGGCGTTGGCATCGTACTGAGCAGTCACGTAGTGTCTCTCTTTTGTAGCGAGATCGAGAACGAAAAGACGGTTTTTGTCTGACTCATACCCATCGCGTTCCATGCTTTGGAAGGCCAGTTTGGTTCCATCGGGAGAGAAGGCGGGATTGATGTCATATCCCATCATTCCTTCAGTCAGATTGGTTGTGGCGCGGGATTCGATATCGTAGAGGTAGATATCTGTATTGGTTGAAACGGCATACTCCATGCCTGTTTTTTTACGGCTGGTGTAGGCGATCTGTTTGCTGTCGGGGCTCCATGCCAATTGTTCGATTCCACCGAAAGGTTTCACCGGAGATTCATGCGGTTCGTCTTGAAGCAGATCAACCGGATTGGTGAGTGCTTTACCGTCGAAGTCGGCTACGAAGGGATGAGGAACACTTTCTCTCCATTCGTCCCAATGTTTGTACATCAGATCGGTCACGATGCGTCCCGATGCTTTTGAGAGGTCGGGGTAACGTTCGGCAGTGGTGTTGCCCAATTTAATGGAAGCTACGTAGAGAACTTTTGATTCATCGGGTGAGAGAAGAAATCCGTCAATACCTCCTTCGATGTCGCTCACACGGGTGCGGTTTGTTCCGTCAACGTTCATTGTCCAGAGCTGTACCGATCCGCTTTCGTTGCTCAAAAAGGCGATCTTCTTACCTCCGTCCATGAACCGTTCGTTCTGCTCGCTGAATCCGGTGTTGGTGATTTGACGTTTGTTTGATCCGTCAATAGACTGTGTAAATAGCTCACGGTTTCCTTTGTTTTCCTCGATGCTGGTGTAGCCCACTCCGTAGAGGAGAGTATTGCCGTCGGGTGAAACTTGAACTCCGGAAATCTTACCAAAACTGTTGAGCAGTTCGGGAGTAAGCAGTCCATCTTTAACTTCTCCGGTGTAAGGTCCGATAAGGACAGGAGCGTCAGCGGACGACTCTTTCGGTCCTGTGGCGCATGATGCGATTATGGCTCCCATAGCGAATAGTGTAGTGAAACGATTGAGATGCATAGTGTGTCAGTTTATGGAGTTTGAAAAGCGGTGAAGATCGATACTCCGAAGAGGATGTCGGCGTAGCGACTTGTCGATCTTCACGGCTATTCACTCTCCGAGTATTATCTTTTCCCTTTTTGTTGTTTTTTGTTTTGAGCTGCTTGTTGCTGTTTTTGCGCTTCTGCTACGCGTGCCCAAAAGCCCGATTTCTTTTTGTTGTGAGAGTTGGCAGCATTGGCCTGCATGGTGGCGAGCAGTTTGTTGTCGTTGACAACCTTGCTGAACACGAACTTCTCAACGATGCTGAACAAAGAGGCCAAGAAGTAGTAGTAGCTCAATCCGGAAGCGTATTGGTTGAAGAATACGAGGAACATAAGCGGCATGAGGTACATTGTGACCTTCATTCCCGGCATTTGTTCTTGTCCGGTGTTGGTGGCATCCATGTTGTATTTGGTATATACCATGCTGGTGATGGTCATCAACAGACAGAAAAGACTGATGTGATTACCAAAATATTCGGATACGATTGGAATATGAGTCTGCCAACTTACAATGGCATCGTAGGTAGAGAGGTCTTTGGCCCACAGGAAGCTCTCTTGACGCAACTCGATCGATGAAGGGAAGAACGAGAACATGGCAAACAGAATAGGCATCTGAAGGAGCATAGGCAGACAGCCGCTCATGGGGCTGGCACCCGCCTTACCGTACAGATCCATGATAGCACGCTGTTTGTCCATGGCTTTCTCTTGTCCGGGATATTTCTTACCAATCTCCTCTATTTGCGGTTTGAGCAGACGCATCTTCGCAGACGACATGTAGGATTTGTAGGACAATGGAGAAATTACGATACGAACCACCAGAGTAAGAAGGAGAATGATGATACCGTAGTTGCCTACGAACTTACCGAAGAAGTTGAATAGCGGAATAATGAAGTAGGTGTTCACCCAACGAAAGACACCCCAGCCAAGCGGAACCATCTGTTCGAGATCAAGACGTTTGTCGCCCTCCACTCCTTTGTCAAAACTTTTGAGGGTGGGGTAGTGGTTAGGACCCATGTACCATCTGAAAGCAAGGGTTTTGTTTTCGGCAGGGTTGTAGTCGATAGCGGCTATACTGCTGAAATCTTTCAGGTAGTTGGCCGTTGTGGGGAGGGGTTTGGTTTCGAGGGTAACGCCTGTCATTCCCTCTTCGGCGATCAGTACGGTGGAGAAAAATTGATCTTTGTAGCTGATCCATTTCACGCGGTTGGCGATTGTCTCTTTCTCTTCCTTCGATTCGCTGAGGCAGTTTACCTCATCTGTCATGTACTTGTAGTAGATCTGTGTGTAACGATCTTCAAACTTCTGTCCCTTCTCCTGCTGACGAAGGCGCGCTTTCCAGAAAAAGTCGAGGTAGGAGGTGGAGCCCGACAGCACGTTGTTCATTCCCTGACTTTTGATCTCGAAAGATGCCATGTAGCTATTGGGCTTGAGGGAGTACACGAAGTCGAGGTAGCTCTCTTCGCCTCCCTGAAGGCGCATGGTTACCGATGTGTCGGTTTGCGCCACTTTGGAGAAATAGAGGGTATTGGTTTGTACCACACGATTGTTGGAAGTGATCAGGGTAAATCCGTAGTCGGCATCTCCTTTTTCAAAGAGATAGAGTGGGAGAGAGTCGTGGGTGCGATACTGAGTGAGTTGCGACGATACAATTCGTCCCCCTTTGTTGGAGAGGGTTATGGTCATCAGCTCGTTGCTGATGGTCGTGAACTCTTCGGTTCCTTCCACATTGGCAGCAAACGCGCCGAAATTTTGTTGTAAAGCAATTTGACGAAGCGAATCCGACTCAATCCCTTCCAATGTGTCGGTGGGGAGGATGTTGGCTTGCGCCTGACGGATGACCTCCTGTTCGCAAAGAGATTCGACCATAGCGATAGAGTCTTGCGCACGTTGGCGAAGTTCAATCTGTTCGGGGCTGGGACGGTTGAGCCACGAGAAG
>JBKEBB010000110.1:0-4204 GCA_047972845.1 Bacteroidales bacterium | reverse complement strand
GGTATCTGATCAAGGGCCGAGAGTCTGAACTTGCCAAAAAGAGTATTCCCATCGCTGCTATCGTTGGATTGGTAGCTACCCTACTCGTTGCATTCACCGGAGATAAATCCGCGGTATTCGTTGCCGAACGTCAACCTATGAAATTGGCTGCTATGGAGGGTTTATACGAAGGAAGAACCAACTGTCCGTTAATTGCCATCGGAATACTAAACCCGGCTAAAAAGAGCATCAACGACGGCATTGACCCTTTCATCTTCAAATTAGAAATACCCAACGCGCTCTCTCTTTTGTCGTTCAGAGAGTCTGATGCATACGTTCCCGGAATAAAAAACATCATTGAGGGGGGATATCTACCTCACAATGGAACAACCTCTACTGAGTCGATTGATTCACGTATCGAATCAGGAAAGATGGCCATTGCCGCGCTTCGAGATTATAAAGTCGCGAAAGCCGATGGCGATACCATGAAAGCTGACGCCGCCAATCTCCTGTTGAAAGCGAACTTCAACAACTTCGGATACGGCTATTTGGCAAATGCCGAGCAGGCCATTCCTCCAATCGCGCTCACCTTCTACTCGTTTCACTTAATGGTTATATTGGGATTCTATTTCTTCTTCTTCTTTATCCTTATATACTGGCTTAACCACAAAGAAAAGCTCCAAAACATGAAATGGCTGCTTTGGGTCGGTGTGTGGAGTGTACCTTTGGCTTATCTAACTACCCAATTCGGATGGATTGTTTCAGAAGTGGGTCGTCAGCCATGGGTAATACAAGATCTGCTACCAACCTATGCGGCGGTCTCAAGTGTCTCAGTCAAATCGGTACAGACCACCTTCTTTATCTTCCTTGCTCTTTTCACTGTCTTGCTGATCGCGGAATTGAAGATCATGTTTTCTCAAATACGTAAAGGGGTCTAATTCGTCCAACCATAACACTAACACTACATCATGGAATTTTCATATACATTTCTACAACACTATTGGTGGTTTATCATATCACTGTTGGGAGCCCTGCTCGTTTTCCTGCTATTTGTTCAGGGAGGTCAATCACTCTTTTTGTTTATTGGAAAGAGTGAGCTCGAGAAAAAAATGTTGATTAATTCACTGGGACGTAAATGGGAATTTACATTTACCACTCTGGTAACCTTCGGTGGAGCCTTCTTCGCCTCTTTCCCGCTGTTTTATTCAACCAGCTTTGGCGGTGCCTACTGGGTATGGATGCTTATTCTCTTTAGCTTTGTGATACAAGCGGTATCATACGAATTCAGAAGCAAGGCCAACAATCTACTTGGAGCCAAAACCTACGAAATCTTTTTATTCATTAACGGGGTTGTCGGAACAATCCTCATCGGTACTGCCGTTGGCACATTTTTTACCGGAGCCGAGTTCACAGTAAACAAAATGAATATGGTTGATATCGGCTTTCCCACTATATCCAGATGGGGAAATCCATTGTGTGGCTTAGAAGCTGCCTTCGACTACCGCAATCTATTGCTTGGATTCTCCGTTTTCGCACTTTCCAGAACGGTCGCCCTACTCTATTTCATGAACAATATTAACGACGATACCCTTTTCAATCGTTGTAAAAAGCAGTTGAAATTTTGCTCCGCACTTTTCCTTCTGCTCTTTATCTCCTTTCTGGTAGTTATTTTAATCGGTGATGGCTATGCGGTGAATGAAAACGGAGAAGTATATTACGAAAAATATAAATACCTTTGGAACCTTTTGGAGATGCCGATTGTTACTTTAGTATTACTTTCAGGAGTAGTCTTGGTGCTGTTTGGATTGTATCGATCTCTATTCACACCGGTTTACAAAAAGGGAATTTGGTTTGTAGGTCCCGGGGTGGTACTCACGGTACTCTCATTACTTCTGGTTGCCGGATGGAACAATACGGCCTATTATCCCTCAAAAGTTGATTTACAAAGTTCATTAACAATTGCGAATAGTTCATCCAGTTATTTTACGCTGCAAGTGATGAGTATAGTCTCTTTAGCCATTCCGTTTGTGTTAGCCTATATCATCTACACATGGAGGTCTATTGACAAAAAATCAATCGATGCCGAAGAGATGGAATCAGGAGGACATACCTATTGATTAGTTCAACCCCACTGCTTGCCACAAACCAAGAATATACACGCCTAATGAATTAAAAATCGTATTCAAGATATTAAACTAAAAAAGACAAATGAAGAAAAATGCATTATGGATTGTACTGGGGATCATTTTGATTATTGGATTTGCTTTGTACGGAGCATTCAAGTCAAACTACAACCAAATGGTACAATTAAGCGAACAAGTGAAAAATCAATGGGCTAATGTGGAGAGTCAATACCAACGGAGAGCAGACTTGATTCCTAACTTAGTCAATACGGTTAAAGGCTATGCCACTCATGAGCAAGAAACACTTGAGGGGGTACTTGAGGCAAGAGCGAAAGCCACTCAGATGCAAATCAATTTTGACAACATGGATGAAGAGACTCTAAAACGTTTCAATCAGGCGCAAGGAGAAATCTCTTCCGCGTTGAACAGACTGATGGCCGTTACCGAGAACTACCCCAATCTAAAGGCGAATGAGAATTTCAGGGATCTGCAGGTACAACTCGAAGGAACTGAGAATCGAATTGCCACCGAACGCCGTAAATTCAATGACGTGGTGCTCAATTACAACACCTTTATCCAACTATTCCCCCGGAACATCTTTGCTTCCATGTTTGGATTTATGCAAAAAGGATATTTCCAAGCGGAAGAGGGAAGCGAAAAGGCTCCTGTAGTCGCATTTTAATCAGACATAAAACATATTTAATTGCCGAAACACTCTTTGTTTCGGCAATTAAGTTTACACCGGTTTCTAATTCAATCATCAATGAAAGCATCCAACCAATTTACCAAAGAGCAGAAAGAGCAAATCTTAGCCGCCATTCATAAAGCCGAGAAGGCTACCTCTGCTGAGATATGCGTACATATCGAGAACCATTGTAAAGGAATGGTGCTCGATCGTGCCGTAGAAGTCTTTCGAATGCTTAAGATGCACGAAACAAATGCCCGCAACGGGGTTTTGATATATATTGCGCTGAAGGATCGACTCACCTCAATCATTGGAGACAAAGCAATAAATGAAAAGGTGGATCCTCACTTCTGGAACGACTGCTATCAAGCCATGGCCGATTATTTCAAAAAAGAGGAGTTCGCCGAAGGAATCTGCACAGCGATCCATCTACTGGAGATTGAACTCAAACCACTCTTTCCACATCAATCTGATGACTCCAATGAATTATCGGACGAAATATCTTTCGGGGTATAACCGAAAATGCTCTCCGACTCTTAACGACACGACAATCCTATTTTATCAATGAAACGCAACATAACGACTATTCTACTCTTCATATTATTTGTTGCTGCCTCTGGGGCGCAAACATTCCCCGAGCCGATGAATCCTCCTCGACTGGTGAATGATTTTGTGAATTTTTTCACTCCTCAAGAAGTAGAATTATTAGAACAAAAACTCGTAACCTTCAGCAAAGAGACATCCAATCAAATCGTCGTTCTTACCGTGGACGATCTTCAAGGGTTGGAGCCTTCAGAATATGCCATTCGCATCTTCGACAAGTGGGGTATCGGGGGAAAAGGAAAAGACAACGGAATTCTTATTCTGATCAAACCCAAAATAGCGAACGAACGGGGAGAGGTCTTTATCTCTATCGGCTACGGACTCGAAGGAGCCGTTCCTGATATACTGGCCGGACGCATCGTTAATCGAGAAATCATCCCTGCGTTCAAAGAGGAACAAAATTATGTGGGCATCGATCAAGCCGTAAATACCCTAATAAGTCTGACTAAAGGAGAGTTTACAGCTGACGAGTACATGAATCAAGAGGATTCCGAAGGTGTGTATGGTGCGATATTTACCATCCTTGTCATTATTATCCTTTTCATTGTAATCTCAAGAGGAGGAAAAGGAGGACACACCCTCTCATCGGGACGCGGAGCTATTATTCCTCCCATCTTTTGGGGTGGAATGGGAGGCGGTCGATCCAGTGGCGGATTCGGAGGATTCTCTGGAGGCGGTGGGTTCGGAGGCTTTGGCGGTGGCAGCACAGGAGGCGGAGGCGCCGGAGGTAGTTGGTAAGCTGAAAAGGAGTCTTTACCATCTACTCCCCATTTGATATTCATTCAGGATATTCCCCTTCTACATCAACCCGTAT
>JBKEBB010000105.1:0-2460 GCA_047972845.1 Bacteroidales bacterium | reverse complement strand
TGTTCGGTGGCTACCTCTTTGTTGTATTTTTGCTTGAATTCACCTTTTCGCTTGGACAGAATGTCCAAATCGGGATCGCAGAGGTTCACCACCTCTACATTCTTTATTTTCATAAACTCTTGAACGTGGTTGTTACCCCGTCCGTTCATCCCAAATACCGAAATACGGATTCGGTCGTTGGCTCCTTTCGCTCCTTGCTGAAGGATGGATGGTGCGGCGATAGCCGATCCACCGACTGTGGCGGCCAATGTCGCTCCCGCACTTTTGCGGAGAAAATCCCGCCGTGATAGATTGCTTTTCATGATTGAAGTGGTTATTATGAATTAGAAAAAGATTACTCTTTAAATTTATCAGGCAATGCACTGATTATAGTGGTGCGTGTTTCACTGATCAGTCTGTTAATATCGGAAGGAGTCAATCCTTCGGTGGATATGGGAGGATGGATAGTCAAGTTGAAATGCCCCGGCGACATGACGTTCGAATCCCGACTCAACACCTCAAAAGCCCCATCGATGGTGAGTGGAACGATCGGAATCTGCAGATCAATGGCCAGTTGGTATGCTCCCCGCTTAAAGGCCCCCACTTTTCCGGTATGGGTACGACTTCCCTCGGGGAAGACAACCACCGAAACCCCATTCGACAAACTCTTCTTGGCCCGTTCGAGCGTCTCCATGATGGAGTGCATGCTGCTGCGGTCAATAAAGATATGGCCGATCATTTCGCACAATTTACCCACCAAGGGGATTTGTCGGAGCTCCTTCTTCATAATCCACCTAAAGTTGCTGTGAAGAAACCCGTAAATAAGAAAGATGTCAAACGCACCCTGATGGTTGGAAACAAACACATAGGATTGTCGTGGATTGATATTTCCCCTTCCCTTGACGGTCACTCCGGACAACGTCGCATAGCAGAGAAGCTTCCCCCACACAATCACCGAATAAAGAAACCCTCGCTTGGGTTGAAACGCGATGGTAAAAAGAATTCCGCTTCCCGCCACCAAGATGGTCAAAATAATCAGAAATGGGACATACACAAACCACTGGTAGAGGAAGTAAAGCAATTTTTTCATGAGTAAAACACTGGAACGGTTGAAATACTATTTATTTTTGTGGGTTAGGCTCAAGATTGCGACAAGATCACATTTCTTAGTTCATACAAAAATAGAAGATAATTTTTAATCTTCTGTCCTTTCAAAGAAAAAACCATCTTTCATGAATTGATTTCCATATCAGCAGGTAAAAAAACAATTGGAAGAGATCAAAACCGGGCGAAAAAGTATAATCAATCATTCGAATGTTGCACTTACGGTTTCCTAATAGCAAGGTATTTCTTGCTCCTTTTTTCGGTTTTTCATTATCACAATCAACTCAATCAAAATAGATATTGTTTCTGCTCTCGCCCTGTATAGCAGATACGAAAGCTTGGTTTCTTTAATTTGCAAATTAATCGCATCTTTATAGCTGAAAACGACACAGGACAAGATGAATCTACAACGATAACTTACGGGACACAATAGATGCGATTAATAAGAGAGTGACAATTTAGAAATACAAACTCCCATGAAGCTAAAAAGACTGCAACTGTCTATTAAGCTAATCACTTGGTTAGCTCTATCCTTAATATGCTTAACTACAAATGGACAAAACATTAAGTTCAGTCCCGAGATCACAACGAGCAATGATGACGCTATTGTAAGTATTTCAAAATACTGGGAACGATATTTCTTATCATCAGATAGCAGTAATATATTCTTTGATGAAAACAATCAACGTACAGATATGCTACGATATGCGTTCGGACCGAAGTCCGTTTTCTACAAAGATTTTGAGCATTACACTTTTAGTATAAGAAAGGTAAATGATATTCTCTATGAAATATGCACTCTTGCGAGATTCTATCCAGATACAAACAGTGGTGAGATCGTATTAATGATTTACAAAACGTATGCAAGTTACAGCAATAATGCGATCACTTTAATGAACTACTTTGACATTGAAAAACAGTATCTATGTCAATACAGTACAAGCAAAATAGACTTCTATTACCCCCATGGATTACTCCTCAATCAGAATGATTTTGAGAAATCTGACAAATTTATCAACTACCTCACGATGAAACTTGGAATTAGTTTTGACACTCGAGTGCCATATATTATAGGTAGAAACATCGATGATTGCTGGGATTTAATTGGAGTTTCCTATACAGTGGCACGCTCTGAGAAGAGTTACGCAGGGTACACTATCTTCCCCAATGTAGTACTGTCATCAAGACCTGATCATATACATGAAATTGTTCATGCCATTTTATTACCCCAATATCCTAATGCGCTTAAAATAATACACGAAGGAATAGCAACATATTATGGAGGGAGTAGTAATGAGAGTTTTGCGTTTCTGTTGAAAGAATTAAAGAAAAAATGATTATCCGCAATTCTTCCTATTGTAAATTCTTGATTTGAAG
>JBKEBB010000019.1:0-7205 GCA_047972845.1 Bacteroidales bacterium | reverse complement strand
CTTGAAACCAGCATGCGAGCAGGTCGCCGTTTGGGAGTTCGATAATCGAACTTCCGTGACAATGTTCCGATTGAACCGGGAAAATAAACTCTTCGCCAATAACCAACGATGATCGAGTTTGTGCCGATAAGAGGCAACTTACCGATAGGCACAGAGCAAAGATGTGATGTTTGGTTTTCATGGAGCAGGAGGAATGATAAGTGGTTTATTATATGGGAAGGAGTAAATGGAAGAAGTCGGAAAAATCAGAATGAATGACTTGAGTAATCCCTTTCCGGTTTTTCCGACTTCCACACGCTATTTTATTCGATTGATATCAAATACGTAGAGAGGCAGCCACTTGTTTTACCTTTTCTTCGGCCTCTTCATTGGCTTTGTCATACTCTTCGCGGGAAAGCATCGAACCTTTCACCTCAATATAGAATTTGATCTTAGGTTCGGTTCCGGATGGACGGATAGATACTTTCGTTCCGTCTTCCGTGAAGTACTGTATCACATTGCTGGTGGTAGGCATATCGAGTGTGAATTTCTCGTTTTCGATACAGTCATATCCAATCAATGTAGCGAAGTCTTTAATAAGAGCCACTTTTGAACCGGCTATCTCGGTGATAGGGTTCTTCCGATATGATCTCATCATCTCTTCAATCTCCTCTGCTCCCGATTTCCCTTTCTTGGTTATAGAAATGGCCTTTTCTTTACGGAATCCATATTCCACATAGATATCCAGAAGCATCTCATAAAGGGTTTTCCCGTTGTCTTTTGCCCAAGCAGCTATTTCTGCCACCAACGCGCATGACGAAACAGCATCCTTGTCGCGCACAAAATCTTGAGGAAGGAAGCCATAGCTCTCTTCTCCACCTCCAATGTATTGCATGATTCCTTCGTTTTCACGAATAACAGCGGCAATCCATTTGAATCCGGTGTAACAATCGAATATTTTCACTTCATTACGAGTGGCGATGGTATGAATAAGTTCGGTGGTTACAATCGTTTTTACAATGAACTCCTTGCCTGTCAATTTGCCTTTCTCTTTCCAAGCCTGAATAATATAACTGATCAGGATAAGTGCGGTTTGGTTACCATTCATCAAAATCCATTCGCCTTTATCGTTCTTCACAGCAATGCCCAGTCGGTCACCGTCGGGGTCGGTGGCAAGAACAAGGTCGGCATCGGTGGCAATGGCTTTTTGAATGGCCATGTTCAACGCGGCAGGTTCTTCCGGGTTGGGAGATATGACTGTGGGGAAGTTTCCACTCACTACATCTTGTTCGGGAACATTGATGATGTTGTTGAATCCGAATGCCCGCAAAGCCATCGGAACCAGTTTCACTCCTGTGCCGTGAATTGGTGTATAGACAATCTTGAGATCTTTCTGACGCTCAATGCATTCGGGAGCGATAGAGACTGTTTTGATGCGCTCGATGTATTTCTTATCTATCTCCTCTCCAATAATCTCAATCAGCGCGGTGTTAGCCTCGAACTTAATATCTTTAGCCGAACGAATCTTGTTTACTTCGGTTATCGTATTTTTGTCGTGAGGATCCAACATTTGTGCTCCATCGTTCCAATAGGCTTTGTAACCGTTATACTCTTTGGGATTGTGTGAAGCAGTGAGAATAATCCCGCTCTGGCATCCCAATTCACGAATGGTGTAAGAGACTTCAGGGGTGGGGCGCAGGTCTTCAAACAGATATACCTTAATGCCATTAGCGGAGAATATGTTGGCTGATATTTCAGCAAATTTACGACTGTTGTTGCGGCAGTCATGTCCTACCACCACGCTGATCTGCTTCTCATTCGCGAACTCTTTAAGCAGGTAGTTGCTTAATCCCTGGGTGGCAGCTCCCACGGTATATACATTCATCCGATTGGTGCCGGCTCCCATGATGCCGCGCAATCCTCCTGTGCCAAACTCAAGGTCCTTGTAGAACGATTCAATCAGTTCGGTTTTATCTTCGGCGTCAAGCATGCGCTGAACATCGCTTCGGGTCTCCTCGTCGTACTCTTTCCCCAACCACGTTTGAGCTTTAGCTATCACTTCTTTCAGCAATGATTCGTTTTCCATGTCTGTTTTGGTTTATGTTGTTCGTATATTTCTTCGGATTGATCGGAGGGTTATCTCCGATCAATCGTTTATAATCTATTGTTTAACCTTCAGTCGCTCTCCGGCGTCTTTGGCGATGGCTCTGTAATACTCTTCGTTGTAGCCCGGTTGATTAGGTGCTTCGGGAACTGTGCCATATTCGTTTCGTAGGAAACGTCCGTCTTTCTCTTTCTTCACGTTTCCATCGATGTATTTCACCATAAGATACTCTCCCATCTTTTTCCATGAGTCGAAGGTGGTTTGAGCTTTGTTGTTGCTGTATGAGTTCAGAAAAGCAATGGCGGATTGTCTGTCTTTCTTGTATAGTTCCATCGCTGCAAGATCGATCGCGCTTTGCTCATCTTCGAATCCTTTTTCAAGCGACTTTTGAAGAGGTCTGATGTCTTCAATCATGTAGCTATATTTGTGGTACGCCATGTTGGCAATCCAGTTGTTGATCCAAAAGGCGGAGCTCCAAGAGAAGGTAAGCATATCCCCATTTCCAACTTTAAAGCTGTGAGGCACCTCGGTGATGGAGTTGTAAAGAGGAACATATACACATGTGTTTGCATCGTCCACTCCAAACCACAACACGCCTCCAATCTCATTGGGTAGCCATGAGCGCATTTGGGCGACGAATGAGAAGCCTGTCTGTTGTGTGGCGATAGCTCGTTCGTTCACATAGGTTTGTCCGTCCACTGTAAAGTTCATCGGACGCCAGCGATAAGGCACGGCGTAGGGTCCGGCACCCACGTCTTTGGTCATATCAAAAGGAGTTCCTTCAAAATGATCACGCATTGCATTTTTCACCTCATTGATGGTCAGCTTTCTGTTGGGTTTCATATACAAGGGAATCGCTTCGGTTGATTCTCCATTCAGATAGGGAAGATATTTGTCCATTCCATCGACAAATTTATTGTAGAAGCTCCACACCCTTGCTTCGCAACCTCTCAGCGAACCGAAATCAAGGGGAGCATACGTGTCCGCGAAGCTGAAATCTTTGTTCAATCCGTCGAAATATCCTTTTTCTCTGGCAAAAGAGATTACATCGTGCGAATAGAGACAGTTCTCTTTGTCTTCCAGTGGGAACGTTCGGATTCTGGCCTGGTTGGCATGCGCGGCGATGCAATCGTCGGGGATGCGTACAGCAACCCATACGGCACCTTTGTTTCTCGGCCCTTTACCGATCATCTCCATAATCCACACCTCTTTGGGGTCGGCAATTGAGAACGATTCTCCCGAGCTGTAATAGCCGTATTGCTCTACCAGTTCAGTCATCACGGTGATGGCTTCGCGAGCGGTACGTGCACGTTGCAGCGCGATATACATCAAACTTCCGTAATCAATCAATCCGGTTGTATCTACCAACTCTCCTCTTCCTCCGAAGGTGCTTTCGGATATGGATAATTGAAATTCGTTCATGTTTCCTGTCACCTTGTATGTATGTGACACCTGTGGGATTGCTCCCAGATATTTACCCGTGTCCCACTCGTAAATATTGAGCATACTGCCTTTGGGGTAATCTTTAGCCGGAAATTCATACAGTTCTCCGTACAGAAGGTGGGAGTCGGCCGCGTAGGTGATCATAGTCGATCCGTCGGCAGAGGCGTTTCTTCCAATCAAAAAGCCGGTGCAGGCAAACGATGAAATAGAGGTAAACAGAATAAGAAAAAGAGTTGCGATGTAGTGTTTTATGTTCATATGTGTATAAATAAAATTGCTGATTGAATGGATGTCGGACAACGTGGTAATTGATAAAATATTTCAGCCCGCTATATTACAACTTTTCTTTGATATATCGCGGTATTTCCGCAATTATCTTCCACTATTAGTTTGAATAAACGCTCTTTTTTGGTACCTACTCTCTTTCTTGACGGTTTCGCATCCAGTGCGTTTCTTTTGGCATCGTATTCCATTAGGATAAATTCTCCGTCAAGGGTGCCTTTGTATGTTTTTATACCCGATTTACGATCCTTGATCCGAAATCGTAACGCACCGACGGAAGTTATTTCAGGAGCTACGGTATCTATGTCCACCACGTACTCTCCAAATTCACTTACATTTGCTCTCATCCATCCATTCTCATATCTGCCTCCGATTGCTCGAATTCGCTTGCCAACCAACTCTCCGACAAAATAGCGTTGTTTGTTCTCAATCGTGTCGTTCGTTACTCGAATTCCGATCTCTGCTCCCGAGTGGAGTGCTATATAGGGGGTGTGGATCGAATGAACGGAGGAGTACAGCGAATCGATTGACCGCTTCAGATATTCAAAATGGATGTCGTCATACAGCCCTCCCGCTGCGATGAAAAGGGTGAACTCTTCGTTTTCGAAGCGACTTTCTCTGTTGTGTGGAAACAGGAGGACATCGGTCGAGTCAACGATCTCTTCTTTCGGTTTAACCCCTTGGATCGTAAATTGAATGGAGGAACTGTTTCCTGCGTAATCGAAGAGTTGGTATCGAATTTTATACGGACGTTCTTCGTCGATATGGATCACTCCATCCGACTCATACGTGGTATAAAGGTTCAGCCGATTGCCTTTTTCCCTGTGAGAACGCATAAAGAATTGTCTGCTCTCTTTCCATTCCGGATAGTAGATGTGGCTGTTGAAGCTCCTTGAGTCGTTCAATGGAATCTCGTTCACGATACTTTCAAAATGCAGCGAGTCGTCCACGGAAAGTTTCACTCGCTCCACTCCGAAGCGATTGTGGGTATTGTTCATGTAGTCGGTCGCTTTGATTCCGGCTACAATCGCACCCCATGCGTTTGGTGTGCTCTTTGATATTAACTTACCTGCTTGAGATACTCGCACGATCGAGTGTTCGTTTTTGTTGTTCACCACTGAACTTTTATTCAGCGGAGCAATCAGCACCGCGTTGATTATTGGTTTTCGTGTGTCGGGAATTTCTATGGGAAGATAACGTTGCGGATTGAGCGCGATGTTGCTCCGCGTATCCCGTAATTCGAAATGCAAGTGGGGCCCTGCCGACGATCCCGAGTTTCCCGATAAAGCAATCAATTGTCCGCTGTTTATCGGCACTTCTCCCTCTCTAAAGAGAATGTTTACAGCGAATGACTCAAGGCGGTATTGATACTCTTCAACGATCGAATCCAGTGGATGCGAGAAACCATCCAAATGCGCATACACCGAAGTTAATCCACTTGGATGATTAATATAGATCACTTTTCCATACCCGTAGGGCGAGATGTTGATTCGTGCCACATATCCGCTGTCCACCGAGTATATGGGTTTGCCAACCACTCCTTCTGTTTTAAAATCTATTCCCGAATGAAAATGGTGAGGCCGCAATTCCCCGAAGTTTCCACTCAAGATGGGAGCTGTGTCGAGTGGTAATCGTGATATTCTTTGTGCGGATATTGGAGCGGTCAGTGCGAGAAAGAGGATAAGAGCGGTTATCTGAGTTCTCGAAATATATCGTTGGATGTGTATCATTCTGTTTTTGCTTGATTGATGCAAATTTAATTTTTTCTTGCCATTGTAACAAGGAAAATGGCTATTGATCCGTACTTTCTTTTACCTTTGCCTTGCCAAATCTATCGAATTAAATGTATTAATATCATGAAAAAGATTCTTTATTATCTATGTGCTGTCATGCTGTTGACTTGTGTTAATGTGCAGGCCGAATCTCCTGTTTTACGATTCAACAAGGAGGGAAAGTTTAAGATTGTTCAATTTACCGATTTACATTATCGTCCCGATGGAAAACCTGAATGTGTGAAGGTTTTGGAGACGGTTAAGACGGTATTGGACCTCGAAAAACCCGATTTGATCGTCTTTACGGGTGATGTGGTGACTGGACGTCCCGTTAAGAAAGCTTGGGCCGATATCTTTGCTCTTTGTGCCGAATTCAATATTCCCTTTGCGGTGACTTTCGGAAACCACGACGATGAACATGGAACCACCCGCGAGGGACTGTGTGAGATTGTCTCCTCCCATCCTTTAAGTTTAATGCCTCCCGACCTTTATGAGGTGGGAAGCAGCCGATGTTATGTGGTAAACGTACTCTCTTCGAAAGGAGATAAACCGATCAACGCACTCTTTATGATGGATTCGAACGCCTATAGCCCGATAAAATCAATTGAAGGTTACGGATGGTTTACCAACGATCAGATTCAATGGTATCGCCAAACCAGTGCCACAATCAGACAGTCGAATAACAGAAGACCTCTTCCCGCGTTGGGATTTTTCCATATTCCACTACCCGAATACACTCCAGCTTTTGACAGCAACGACCCCACGCCCATCGGAGTTAGAGGCGAAGACGAATGTTCGCCTAAAGTCAATTCCGGCATGTTTGTGGCGATGCTTGAAAGTCAAAATATGATGGGGACATTTGTAGGTCACGACCATGTGAACGACTATATTGCCGTGTTCAACGGAATAGCGCTTTGCTACGGACGTGGAACGGGAGGTAAGACAACCTACGGAGAGCAGATTCCTGGCGGAAGAGTAATCCTGTTGACCGAAAACAAACGATCATTCGATACATACATACGCAACTGTGAGGGTGAGATAGAATACAAAGCCTCCTATCCTCCCAAGCGGACATTGAAAAACTAAAGAAACCTGCATATACAAAAGAAGGAATCCTTTCATCGAGAAAGGATTCCTTCTTTTATTATGTTGTACCCCCGAGCGGAATCGAACCGCTATTTAATGTTTAGGAAACATTCGTTCTATCCGTTGAACTACAGGGGCGGGAGTCGAAGTAGAGTCTATTCTACTCTATTTTGGCCGCAAAGATAACGAATAAAACCGAAAGTTTGGTTATCAAAACAGCCTTCAAGAAACGTTTCATCTTGTTTGAATTGTGATTTAATAACTGTTGATTGTATTGATAATCCAATCGGAGATATTAGTTCTATCAACCCCGAAAGTTTTAAAAAGCTGAGTATAATCTTCGCATTCCAATAAAGAGAGCAGTTTTTTCTCCCCATACTTATCTATCGCATAATTGACTATGACTGCACCTATGACATTGAGTAACGGTACCTCTTTATATATTTTGTCGGCATCATTAATTAGTGCTGAATAATCTGAAAAGTCAATATGTTTTCCGTTTGATAGAGTTTTCTTTTATGATTATCCGCAATACTTCC
>JBKEBB010000388.1:0-7334 GCA_047972845.1 Bacteroidales bacterium | reverse complement strand
ATTCAACAGGCGATATTTTGGCGAAAAACAGTTTGACAGATTATTAATCGCCGCTGTCAGCTATCCGCCTGACTTCAAATCAAGAATTTACAATAGGAAGAATTGCGGATAATCATATTATATTATTAATCCTGTAACGGTTTTTCAGGACGATACAGAATTGTTGATGAAATGGGGAGGTATGTATGGGATTCGATACAGGATGATTAATTTTGGAGCCGAAAAAGGGAGAAAACAACCCCATTATCCCTTTTTTATAAGCTAAAAAGCACTTTCATCTAACAGTTTCTAATAAAAAAGCGATTTTTCTCAACAATTTATTTGGAGGAAAAGAAAAAGTAACTACATTTGCATCGGAAATAATACTGAAATCGTTTTTAAGAAGTATCCAAAACAATGATTACACTTTCTTCAATTGTCATTCTACTCGTCAATGTCATTCTACTCGTCGCCGATAGGATGTGAGAAAGTGCTGTATATAAAGTATAGAAATGATTTTTGTATGACGTAGGCCTTTCTCACTTCGAGTAAAGGCTTTTTTTATTTGAATGAAAACGATCGAAAGATCCAAACGAAAAGATTAAAGGACTAAACTCTCACCATAATTATATAGAATATGAGAAGTTATACTAGCACACAAGGACGCCGCATGGCGGGAGCTCGTTCGCTTTGGA
Organism: Bacteroidales bacterium; assembly: GCA_047972845.1. Lineage (GTDB taxonomy): Bacteria > Bacteroidota > Bacteroidia > Bacteroidales > JBKEBB01 > JBKEBB01. The sequence continues at coordinate 6,660 of JBKEBB010000388.1, read as the reverse complement.
GAGCAAACGGGATGAAAGAGGAGCATTTTGGTAAACCTATTATCGCAGTGGTCAACTCGTTTACTCAATTTGTACCCGGCCATGTCCACCTGCACCATATCGGGCAGTTGGTGAAACAGGAAATTGAAAAATTGGGTTGCTTTGCCGCCGAATTCAATACAATAGCCATTGACGATGGAATCGCGATGGGACACGATGGTATGCTCTACTCGCTACCTTCGCGCGACTTGATTGCCGACAGTGTGGAGTATATGGTGAATGCTCATTGTGCCGATGCGATGGTGTGCATCAGCAATTGCGACAAGATCACTCCGGGAATGCTTATGGCCGCTATGCGACTCAACATTCCTACGGTATTTGTTTCAGGCGGTCCAATGGAAGCGGGACGTGTGGGTGAGAGAAAACTGGATTTGGTGGACGCCATGGTTTTGGCTGCCGATGACAACGTGAGCGACGAAGAGGTGGATCGGGTTGAACGTTCGGCTTGTCCCACCTGCGGATCCTGCTCGGGAATGTTTACCGCCAACTCGATGAACTGTTTGAATGAAGCGATCGGACTGGCCTTGCCGGGAAATGGTACCATTGTGGCCACTCACGCCAACAGAAAACAACTCTTTATGGACGCGGCACACCTGATTGTCGAGAATTGCCGTAAATACTACGAATTGGGTGATCAAACCGTATTGCCTCGAAATATTGCTACCCGAAACGCGTTTATGAACGCGATGGCACTTGATATCGCCATGGGTGGATCGACAAACACCGTGTTGCACTTGCTGGCGATCGCCCACGAAGCAGAGGTTGATTTTACCATGAAAGACATTGACGAGCTTTCACGTAAAACTCCCGTTTTGTGTAAAGTGGCTCCCAACTCATCGTATCATATAGAAGATGTGAACCGCGCGGGAGGAATCCTCTCCATCTTGTTTGAATTGTCAAAAACAGGATTGATCGACGGAACGGTAAATCGTGCGGACGGCTTGACGCTCGGAGAGGCATGCTATCAAAACGCCGCGACGAGTCGCATGGTGACGGACGAAGCATTGAAGAAATGGAGAAGTGCTCCGGCAGGACGATTTAATTTGATAATGGGATCGCAAGAGGAGTACTACGAACAGTTGGATTTGGATCGTGCAAAGGGTTGTATTCGGGATATCACCAACTCCTACGCGAAAGATGGCGGATTAGCGATCCTTTTCGGGAACATTGCAGCCGACGGATGTGTTGTTAAAACAGCAGGCGTGGACGAAAGTATCTGGAAATTTAATGGAACAGCCAAAGTATTTGAATCGCAGGACGAAGCGTGCAAAGGAATTTTAAAAGGCGACGTGAAAGCGGGCGATGTGGTTGTAATAAAATACGAGGGTCCGAAAGGTGGCCCGGGAATGCAAGAGATGCTCTACCCCACTTCCTATATCAAATCTCGCCACTTGGGCAAAGAGTGTGCCTTGATAACAGACGGACGATTCTCGGGTGGAACATCGGGACTTTCGATCGGTCACGTTTCTCCGGAAGCTGCCGCGGGAGGGAACATCGGACTGGTGCGCGATGGAGATGTGATAGAGATAGATATTCCCAATCGATCGATCAACGTCAAAGTAAGCGATGACGAATTGTCGGTCAGACGAAACGAAGAACTGGCAAGAGGCGATAAGGCCTTTACGGCACACGAACGAGTCCGTAAGGTATCAAAAGCGCTACAAGTATATGCGAAGATGGTAAGCTCGGCCGACAAAGGAGCAGTGAGAATGATATAATACAAGAAAGAAAACAACCCAACTACTCATATGAAATGAGCATACGGATGTTGTTATTCGAAATAACAACATAGAATGCGAGTTGCATACGACCTTAGCTAAAGAATAAATAATCATATGAAAATAAAAGGTTCGGAAGCCTTTGTTCAAAGTTTGATAAACGAAGGCACAGACACAGTATTTGGTTATCCCGGAGGGGCTATCATGCCGGTATTCGATAGTTTGTTTGATCATAAAGACAAAATCAACCATATTTTAGTTCGCCACGAACAGGGAGCGGCACATGCCGCGCAAGGATATGCCCGAGTATCGGGAAAAACAGGGGTGGTAATTGTAACCTCCGGCCCCGCTGCGACCAACATAGTTACCGGAGTGGCGGATGCCATGCTCGACAGCACACCAATGGTGGTAATCTCAGGACAGGTAAGTTCTACTCTGCTTGGAACCGACGCGTTTCAAGAGATCGACATCGTAGGTATCACCCTTCCTATTACGAAGTGGAGCTATCAGATCAGAAGAACGGAAGACATCGCGTGGGCGGTGGCTCGTGCTTTCTACATTGCCAAAAGCGGACGTCCCGGTCCGGTGGTACTCGACTTGACAAAAGACGCGCAGATCGGATTGGCCGAATTCAATTATGAGCCATGTACGTTCATTCGCAGTTATATCCCCATTCCCAAAACGTCGCCCGAGTCAATAGAAAAAGCGGCCGAACTGATCAATCAAGCTAAAAAACCGTTGGCGTTGGTTGGTCAGGGAGTAATCCTGAGTGGAGCTGAAGAGGAGCTGAAAGAGTTGTTGGAAAAAGCGGATATTCCCGCTGCATGTACCCTTCTGGGGCTTTCCGCACTCGACACCGACTACCCGCTCAATAAAGGAATGCTCGGAATGCACGGCAATATCGGGCCAAACATGCTGACGAACGAGTGCGATGTGTTGATCGCCATCGGAATGCGATTTGACGACCGTGTGACAGGCGATTTAAAGACATATGCACGTCAGGCAAAGGTGATTCATCTGGATATTGATCCTTCAGAGATTGATAAGAACGTAAAAGCGACAGTGGCTGTAATAGGTGACGCGAAGGCATCGTTGAGAGAAATTGTGAAACGGGTGAATTCAGCCAAACACACCGAATGGATCAGCCAGTTTACTCCTCACGAAGAGCTTGAGTATGAAAAGGTGTTGAAGCTTGAGTTAGTTCCCGAAGAGGGTCCGATCACGATGGGTGAGGTGGTGCGCGCGGTGTCTGAAGCAACAGATAATAAGGCGATATTGGTAACCGATGTGGGTCAAAATCAAATGATGGGAGCTCGATATTTCAAGTTTTCACAAACACGAAGCATCGTTACCTCGGGAGGCCTCGGAACAATGGGATTCGCTCTACCCGCGGCTATTGGAGCCAAACTGGGTGCTCCGGATAGAACGGTGTGTTGCTTCTTTGGCGACGGAGGTTTCCAAATGACCATACAGGAGCTTGGAACAATCATGCAGTCGGAATTGAATATCAAAATGATTGTATTGAATAACCACCACTTAGGAATGGTGCGCCAATGGCAGGAGCTATTTTTCGACAAACGATATTCGGAAACACCAATGATGAATCCGGACTTTATCACCATCGCCAAAGCGTATGGCATTAAAGGGAAAGAGATATTCAAGAGAGAAGAGTTGAATGACGCGATTGAAGAGATGATCGCGCATGACGGATCCTATCTGTTGGAGGTAAATGTAGAAGAGATGGGAATGGTTTATCCTATGATTCCAGCGGGTAAAACAGTAACTAACATTATAACGAAGTAAGACAATGGAACAGAAATTCTATACTGTAACCGTATATTCGGAGAATCAAGTTGGTTTGCTCAACCAAATTTCTATTATATTTACCCGCCGAAAACTGAATATCGAATCGTTGACCGTGTCTGCATCATCACTGCCGGGAGTGCATAAGTTTACCATCACCACAATGGCAGACAGCGAGGAGATGATGATTAAACTGGTGAAACAGATCGAACGGAAGGTAGATGTGATGAAGGCATTCTATTACACCGATGATGAAATTATCTTCCAAGAGGTAGCGCTCTATAAAATGGACACCAAATGTCTGCTCGACAATACCGAGATAGAGAAGATGGTACGCCGTTACAACGCCATTATCATGGAGATAAACAGAGACTTCACGGTAATTGAAAAAGCGGGCTTGCCAGAAGAGATTCAAAAATTGTTTAACGAACTGAACGCGACTGGTGGCTTACTTCAATTTGTACGTTCGGGACGGATCGCCATCACCAAATCGCCGATGGAACGGGTAAGCACGTTCATCAAAGAGCAAGAGGAGAGGCTGAAGGAGATGAATATAACCAATAATTGATGAAGCACGCAGAATTTAATTACGTGGTCGAACCGCAACGCTCATGTCCCAACGGGCGACTGCCGATGACCACTTTAATTACTTGGATGATTGAAGCCGCGTCGGCTCATGCGGAGAGTAGAGGATTCGGATTTACACGGTTGCGTGAGAATAACACTTCGTGGGTGTTGGCTCGTTTGGCGGTAGAGATGAACGAATATCCAAAGGCCTATGAGCAGGTGAGATTGGAAACGTGGGTGGATGACTTTAACCGATTCTTTTCGACACGTAACTTCGCGCTGCTTGGAAGTTCGAACTCCGATACAGACAACGAAACAGCGTTTGGATATGCCAAAACTCAATGGTCGATGATTGATTTATCGACTCGTAAGGCGTGTGATCTCTCCAATATGAGTGGGATCGCGGAATTTAAAGAGGTGCGCCCCTGCCCTATTGATCCTCCGGGTAAGATCGCGACAGTGAATAGCAGCGCGTGTGAACAATACAGCGTGAGATATTCGGATATTGACGTAAACCGACATGTGAATACGGTGAAGTATATCGAGCATGCACTTGACCTGTTTTCTCTTGATTTCTTTGATAACAATCATTTGAAACGGATGGAGGTACAGTTCATAGCGGAAGTACGTTTTGGCGATACCCTCTCCTTTCACTTGCAAGAGACATCGAAAAAAGTATTTAGTATCGAAATACGAAATCAATCGGAAGAACCGGTAAACAGATTAAAATTGGTGTTTGAGCCCAATCAATTCAAGAATTAAATCACTGAAAGAACTGATCGAAACTATACAGAAAGTAGATTAACAGTAAAAACCATATTAAAAAGAAAGAAAATGGCAACAATGAATTTTGGCGGAGTAGAAGAACAAGTAGTTACCCGCGAAGAATTTCCCCTGGAAAAGGCAGTAGAAGTAATGAAAAACGAAACCATCGCCATCATTGGTTATGGAGTTCAAGGCCCCGGACAGGGATTAAACTTGCGTGATAATGGTTTCAACGTTATTGTCGGCCAACGCAAAGATTCCAAAACATGGGACAAAGCGATCGCTGACGGATGGGTTCCCGGTGAAACTCTGTTTGAGATTGAAGAGGCGTGCAAGCGTGCAACTGTTATTCAGTATCTTCTTTCAGATGCGGCTCAAATTGCTGTTTGGCCTACAATCAAACCGCATTTGACAGCCGGAAAGGCTCTCTACTTCTCTCACGGATTTGGTATCACGTACAAAGAGCGTACAGGTATCATTCCTCCCGCGGACGTGGATGTTATTCTCGTTGCCCCCAAAGGTTCAGGTACATCGTTGCGTAGAATGTTCCTTCAAGGACGTGGACTTAACTCATCATACGCTATCTTCCAAGATGCGACCGGACGTGCCAAAGAGCGTGTTGTAGCATTGGGTATCGGTGTTGGTTCGGGTTATCTGTTTGAAACCAATTTCAAACGTGAAGTTTACTCTGACCTTACCGGAGAGCGTGGTACATTGATGGGAGCTATTCAGGGAATATTGCAGGCGCAATACGAAGTGTTGCGTGAAAACGGACATACACCATCTGAAGCGTTCAACGAAACGGTGGAAGAGTTGACACAATCGTTGATGCCGTTGTTTGCAGAGAATGGTATGGACTGGATGTATGCCAACTGTTCAACCACCGCGCAACGCGGAGCATTAGATTGGATGGGACCTTTCCACGATGCAACCAAACCGGTATTTGAGAAACTATACAAAGAGGTAGCATGTGGAAACGAAGCTCAACGCTCAATCGACTCCAACTCTCAACCTGACTATCGTGAGAAATTGGAAGAAGAACTGAAAGCTCTTCGCGAAAGTGAAATGTGGAGAACAGGCGCGGTAGTGCGCAAACTTCGTCCTGAAAACAACTAATTGGAAGGAGTGACCTATTGAATACAATGACCGGTGGTTTACGAATCACCGGTCATTCAAATCGTATCGATTTGGCAGGCTCAACCTTTGATATAATGAATGAAGGACCTACAAGCATAAGCATCGTAAGAGTAAGAGTCCCGATATTGAGCAAAAGAAGATAGAGAAGGTTTACCTCGACAGGAACATAAGAAACATAATAGGTAGCCGGATCGAGCTTAAGCGCGTGGGTAAAGTATTGAACCGCGATAAGCACTACTCCAATCAAATTACCCCAGAGCATCCCTTTTCCGATCAGAAAAAACGAGATGTAAAGAAAGACTTTACGAATTACCAAATTCTTGGCTCCTATCGCCTTCAATATTCCAATCATATTGATCCGCTCGAGGAATATGATCAACAAACCGGAGATCATTGTAAAGCCCGACACCAAGGTCATCAGCACAAGTATAATCCACACATTGGTATCAAGGAAATCCAACCAATCGAATATCTGAGGGGATATCTCTTTAATTGTACGTACAAAGTAGAGTAAATTGCCTCGATCGTCCACAAACGTCTCAAGTTTAAAATAGAGATCATCCGCAATTGCCTCCAACTGACTGTAATCGTTTACCTCTATTTCCAGACCACTCACTTGGGTGTTACTCCA
>JBKEBB010000371.1:0-3311 GCA_047972845.1 Bacteroidales bacterium | reverse complement strand
CATCAAGGAGATTGAATCAACTTCTGATAACAACCGAGGATCGATTCGTATCTCTCTTGACAAAAATACCCCCATTGATGTGGCCCGTTTCGAGATTGCTTCGGCCATACGTCAATTGTATCCCGAACTCCCTGGGGGGGTGAGCTATCCGACGTTGCAGCTCAGCAATACGGACGAAGAGCAATCATCACGTCCGTTTATGCGTTTTACGGTCAATGCTCCGGCCAATCACATTACCAGTCAGCAATATACCTAAGAGCATATTAAAACCAGACTCTCTTCTCTTAAAGGAATAAATAAGATCGAGGTGCATGGAGCCACTCCTCTCGAGTGGAAACTCACGTATGACAGTGACCAACTTATCGCCCTCGGTATTACTTTACACAATATTGAAGAGGCGATTACCAACTATTACACAAAAGCATTTATAGGCGTCGCTGTTATCCATTCTTCAGAGAACGATAGTCAATGGATAGGAGTGCAGTTGGTTCCCCAACAAGAAGAGATGGGATTTGTCGCATCCGATATAGCTGTGCAGACGGCAAAAGGAATCCTCGTTTCATTAGATCGAATTGTCAAGGTGGAACATGTCGTATCAGAGCCTCTTAGTTACTATCGGATTAATGGACTTAACTCTATTTACTTAAATATATATGCCGACGATTTTGCCAATCAATTAGAATTAAGTAAACGTGTGTACAAGGAAATTGATGCAATCAAGGCTGCTCTCCCTTCCGGATTTGAGATATTCAAAGCATATGATGCCACTGAATATATTCATAAAGAACTCAACACAATATATTTGCGAACAGGTCTTACAATTTTTATTCTTCTACTTTTTGTTCTGCTAATCACCCGAAACTGGAAATACCTCTTGCTGATTACATTGAGTCTGTTTATAAATATCTCTGTAGCTCTCATTTTCTATTATCTTTTCAAGTTGGAGATTCAGTTATATTCATTGGCCGGAATCACCATTTCGCTTAGTTTGATTATCGACAATACGATCATCATGTCCGATCATCTGCTTCGTGAACGCAATCAAAAGGTTTTTCTTTCTACTCTTGCCGCGACATTGACCTCCATTGGTGCATTGACAATTATCTTCTTTTTGGATGAGAAAATTCGTCTCAATCTTCAGGATTTTGCCGCAGTAGTGATTATTAATCTCGCGGTATCTTTGATTATCGCACTTTTTCTCGTTCCGGCTTTGATTGATAAGATTGGAATCACCAAACGGAGTAATAACAAATCCGCTAAAATATTCAGACGTATTCCCTTTCTCAGAAGTCAATGGAGAAATAGATTACTTATTCGATTTAACCGCATTCACGCATGGCAGATTTGTTTTCTTACTCGATGGCGTGTGATTGCTTTTATTCTATTGGTATTGATTTTTGGAGTTCCGTTATTTATGCTCCCTGAGAAGATCGACACCAAAGAGGAGTGGCAACAACAACACCCTAAAACCTATCCCTGGGTATTGAGATACAACGAAGCGGCGGCTAATCCTTTTTATAAAGAGACTGTCAAGCCGTTTATCGACAAGGCCCTTGGGGGAACGCTCCGTCTATTTGTTGAGAAGGTATATAACGGAAGTTATTTTAGCAGGAAGGATGAGGTCGTGTTGTATGTAAATGCCAATCTTCCGAATGGATCGACCCTCACTCAGATGAATACACTGATGCAAAAAATGGAAGATTATCTATTGCAATTCGGTGAGATTCGTCAGTTTCAAACATCTATCTATAGCCCCATGCGTGCCGGTATTCAGGTTTATTTCACCCGAACGGCCGAGAAAAGCGGATTCCCCTATGTGTTGAAATCGAATATTATCAGCAAAGCGCTTGAACTTGGGGGAGGTAGTTGGGGTGTCTATGGATTAGAGGATCAAGGCTTCAGCAACGATGTGAGGGAAACCGCCGGAAGTTACCGGATAGAGCTATACGGATACAATTACGATGAGTTATACGAATGGGCTGAGAAGCTTCGCAAGCAGCTATTGGGAAACAGACGGATCAAAGAGGTGATTATAGCCTCTGAGTTTTCATGGTGGAAGGACGATTATCGGGAATTTTATTTTGATCTGAATCGACAATGGGTAGCACATGCTGATCTTACTCCGATGGAACTCTTTAACTCATTGAACACCGTTTTTGGAAGAGATAGAGCGATTGGTACAATCGTAAACGAAGGTCAGGTCGAACAAATCAAGCTATCTTCACTTCAAAGTTCCCAATACGATGTCTGGAGTTTGTTACAAGCCTCTCAAACTATTAACGAGAAGAGTTACAAGATTGAGCAATTAGCCCGTATGGAAATGGGGCAGATGCCCCCTAAGATTGCTCGAATTAACCAACAATATCGTCTCTGCGTTCAATATGAGTATATCGGAGCACAACAACAGGGAACCAAGGTGCAAGAGCGAATATTAGAATCCTTTTCAAAAGAGTTACCTATGGGGTATTCGGCTAAGAAAGGCAATAGTTGGTGGAGTTGGGGCAAAGAAGATGGTAAGCAATATCTGTTGCTTGCCCTGATTATTGTGATCATCTATTTTGTCTCCTCTATTTTGTTCAACTCCCTCCGTCAGGCGTTTATCATTGTGTTTATTATCCCGGTATCGTTTATTGGTGTATTCCTTACTTTTTACCTCTTTAAAGTCAACTTCGACCAGGGAGGTTTCGCCTCTCTTATTCTTTTATGTGGAATCACTGTCAATAGCTCTATTTACCTTGTCAGTCAATTCAATTTAATTCGAGAGAATCGTCCGTTGCTTTCCCCCGTAAGAGCTTACGTTAAAGCGTGGAATATTAAAATAACTCCCATCCTTTTAACCGTTCTTTCCACCATTCTTGGTTTCATCCCATTCATGATCGGTCAAAACAAAGAGGCATTCTGGTTTCCACTTTCCGTTGGAACCATTGGCGGTCTCATCACATCGGTTATTGGAATCTATCTGTATCTTTCCATCATGGTGGTTGGGAAAAAGAAACGATGAATAGATTCTGAGCCATATTAAATCACCTTTCTACAACACACTCACTTATATCAATTGTGCTTCAAATAAGATCCTCTATCATAAGAAAGTTTGATTTATATCTGTTGATAGTTTGAAAAATTTCTATCTTTGCACTGTTTACATCCGGTTATCAGTGGATTAACTATCTCATCTTTGCTCTAAACCAATGCTTTTTTTGGTATATATGCCAAAAATGGTTGGTGAAATGTAGCTGAAACACCCGTACATACTTGATTTCAGAGAAGTTTATTGAAATTCGTTTCAATAAACTTTTTTGTTATGGGAAAAA
>JBKEBB010000353.1:0-8639 GCA_047972845.1 Bacteroidales bacterium | reverse complement strand
ATTCGAAAATGTCCGGTATTCCCGGTGCTGTATCAGCTAATACAGAGGTATATGCTGATTCCGCGGTGTTAACCGGATTTAATGATTTTACCGAATATATTCCCGGTACGGTAGTCTCGTTTAATATGAAAGCTATCCCCGGTGGATCTTTCAAAATGGGAACCGATCCGAAAGATAAATTCCATCAGGAAGGTGAGAGTCCGGTAAGAAATGTGTCGGTGAGTCCCTTCTATATGGCCGAGTTGGAGGTGACCTGGGATATGTATTGGGCATTTTACGCGGCAACCATGAGTGAAGGACGTATCGCTCCAGAGGTGATTTTCGAAAACAACTCCAATAACCCAACGGTGGATGCGATCAGTGGTCCTACACCTCCGTTCGGATTCCCCGATCAAGGATGGGGTGGAGGTCAACGTCCCGCCATAACAATGACTCCTTACGCGGCAGAAACCTTCTGTCAGTGGTTATCTGCTAAAACAGGCAAGACATACCGCCTACCTACCGAAGCAGAGTGGGAATATGCGGCACGTGGAGGTACTGATTCGTATTACTTCTTTGAAGGTAACCCGAAAGACTTCTCCGATCAAGGATTCTGGAGAAAGTTCTTCGAAGCCAAGACAGAGCCAATCAGTGAGTTTATAATTTACAAGAAAAATAGTCAGAATAAGACGCAAGAGCCCGATCGAGTAAAAGCCAATCCGTTTGGATTGAAAAACATGTTGGGTAATGTGTTGGAATATTGCTCTGACTTCTATGCTCCGGATGCCTATACACTTACGCCTCAAGAGGTGAAAGATCCGAAAGGACCCGAAGAAGGCAAAGAGAGAGTGGTTCGTGGAGGTGACTTCGCGAGTGATGCCCTCGACCTGCGATGCGCTTCAAGAAGATCAACTCAGCACGATGCGTGGTTGAAGACCGATCCGCAGCAACCGAAGAGTATCTGGTGGTATTCGGATATTCGCAGCATTGGATTTCGTGTGGTGTGCGAGCCCTAATAATGGTAAATACACTTTCAAACTTAATTTATATCAAGACAATGGAAAACAAGAAAACTGGAATTAGCAGGAGACAATTTCTCTCCTATTCCGCAATGGTGGGTGGTGCCGCTACATTAGGTACCGGATCTGTACTGACTTCATGTGCCGGAGGCGAGAAAGGGCCTGTTTATATCCCTCTTAAACCTGCAAATGAAATTTATACCCCTACATTGACAGATAAAGCTGCCGATGGTAAAGAACTTCGTGCCGGAGTGATTGGTTGCGGTGGCCGCGGAACAGGAGCTGCAATCAACTTTCTTGACGCTGCCAACGGAGTGAAAGTAGTGGCTTTGGCCGATACATTCAAAGACCGAGTAGAGAGCGCCCGTAAAACATTGGCTGAAAAGAAAAACAACGAAGTGGCGGAAGCAAACTGTTTTGTTGGATTTGACGCATACAAGAGTGTGATTGATCACCCTGAAGTGGATGTGTTGATTATCGCTACTCCTCCCGCATTCCGTCCTACTCACTTTGCCTATGCGGTTGAAAAGGGAAAACATACTTTCCTTGAAAAACCGGTAGCTGTTGACGCAGTTGGTTATCGTTCTATTATAGCTTCATCCAAACAAGCGTTTGCTAAGGGAATGTGTGTAATTACAGGAACACAACGTCATCATCAACGTTCTTACGTGGCTTCATATGCCAAGATTCAAGAAGGTTTGATCGGCGATATTACTGGAGGTACCGTATATTGGAATCAGAATATGTTGTGGTTCCGCAACCGTGAAGCAGGTTGGTCTGATATGGAGTGGATGGTTCGCGACTGGGTGAACTGGACATGGCTGTCAGGAGACCATATTGTTGAACAACACGTACACAATATTGACGTGTTCAACTGGTTCTCAGGAAAGAAACCGGTGAAGTGTGTGGCTGTTGGTAGTCGCCAGCGTCGTATTACTGGAGACCAATATGACAACTTCAGTGTTGATTTCGAATACGAAGGAGGAATTCACGTTCACTCAATGTGTCGTCAGATTGACGGTTGCGCTAACAATGTAAGTGAGTTTATTCAAGGAACTAAAGGTTCATGGAACAGCCGTGATATGGCAATTCGTGATTTGGCCGGAAATATTGTTTGGCAGTACTACAAAGAAACTGAGAAAGAGTTCCAACAAAACGATCCTTACACATTAGAGCATGTAAACTGGATCACTCATATTCGCAACAACAGCCCTATTACTCAAGCGGAAGAGATCGCAATCTCTAATATGACCGCATTGATGGGTCGCGAAGCGGCTTATACAGGCCAAGAGGTTACTTGGGAAGCTGCTACTGCATCTACAGTAAGCATTGTTCCTGAAACTCTTGAGATGGGTAAAATGGATCTGACTGCTAAGATTCCAGTTCCCGGTAAGGCTAAAGAGGAGAAAAAATAAACGTTTTTGATCTTAACTGATTTATAACGCCGATTTATCCGACCGGGTAAAGCGGCTTTTCTATTCATCTTTCCGATTGGAATGAGAAGTTGCTTGAAGATGGAGTGGAGGTATATCTTTGAAATACGTCGAGACGGTTGCTTCAGTAGTAATCGGAATAATTTGTTTTTGTAATGGTAAAAGATTTTTTTTTGTTCTAAGAGACAAGTATTGGACCTGCGATCGAATGTTTACACAAATGGAATCCTACGCATATATTTCTTTCCAAGTTTGATTCAGTAACCGAAAAGTGATCAGTAAATTGAACGAATCGACCAATCGAAATGGATTGATAGGATTAATCTCCTTAGTTAGTCTATTTCTTATACAAATACAAAAGAAAGAATATATCTGCCACTTGTAAGAAAAAAAATAATATCTTTGCATTTCGTGGAGTTTTTTATATTTATAAAGGATTAATCCTATGGAGTTTACTTCTCGCCTGCTGAGGGATTCTATTCTATACCCTTTGACTCAGAGAGATTGTAATTCAAGTAATATTAACATCGCACAAGCATGAGTGTAATTGATACATTGCAAAATACAACGAAAACCGCTTTCTCAATTGAGGTCCTTCCTCCTCTAAAAGGAAACAGCATTGAGCGGGTTTTCAATACGATAGACCAACTACTGGAATTTGATCCCAGATACATCAATATCACCACCCATAGGAGTGAGATTGCGTATAGGACATTGCCCAACGGGCTCTATGAGCAGGTACAGCAACGTCATCGCCCCGGAACTGTAGCGATCGCTGCGGCAATCCAAAACAAGTATAACATCCCAGCAGTTCCGCATATCATTTGCAGCGGTTTTACCAAAGCGGAGACAGAATACGCATTGATAGATCTCGCGTTTCTTGGAATAACAGATCTGTTGGTGCTTCGAGGAGATAAGGGTAAGCACGAAAGAGAATTTTCTCCCTCATCCGAAGGTCATGCTCACGCGCTGGATTTGCAGTTCCAGATCAATGATTTCAATAAGGGATACTTTTTAGATGGATCCACGTTTTCTTTGGGAACAACTCAGTTTACATACGGAGTGGCGGGATATCCGGAGAAACACGATGAAGCACCCAATCTTGATTTTGATATTGAATGTCTGAAGCAAAAGGTAGCCGCTGGAGCCTCTTATGTAGTAACCCAGATGTTTTTTGATAACAGCAAATACTTCGATTTTGTGGCACGCTGCAGAAGAGAGGGTATTACGGTTCCAATTATTCCCGGATTGAAACCTATCACACTGAAGAATCAAGTAACTGTACTGCCTAAAATATTTCACGTGGATATCCCGGAACCTTTCGCCGCGGAACTCAGAAAGAGCAAAACCGATGAAGAGGCTGTTGAAGTGGGAGTGGAATGGTGTACGCTGCAAGCGAAGGAGTTGATAGCCGCGGGAGTGCCAAGTATTCATTTTTATACAATGATGGCGACTAAGAGTGTGAAAAGAGTCGCTGAAAAGGTTTATTAATGAGAAAAGTCATCCTTATACTGATCATTTTAATCCTGATAATAGCAGGAGGTTTTGTCGCGTATCGGAAGTGGAAAGAACCGATGCAGCAGATCATTACCGAGCAAGTTGTCGGAGAAAAGGCACCAAAGGATACTATCCCACATATCTATCTATACGATATTTGTATCGACTCATTAATTCCCAATGAATTTACCATCAGAAGAGGAGAAACGTTTGCTTCTATACTTAAAAAGAACAATATTGATGGTCGGAGAGCTGACGAAATAATTAAAAGCACCTCCCGATTCTTTGACGTGGCAATGCTTCAAACCGGAAAGAAATATTATACGTTGTCGTCAATTGATAGCTCCACAGTCGAGTATATTATATATCAAAAGACCCTCAGTGAGGCGGTAGTTTTCGACTTGAAAGATACATGCAGGGTATATGAGACACAGAAGCCGATCACTCTGAAACGTAAACATGCGGTAGGAACAATTACAGGATCACTTTGGGGAGCCATCAAGGAGAGTGGGGCAGATCCGTTACTGGCATTAATGCTGTCTGATCTATACGCGTGGACGATTGATTTTTTCGATCTTCAGAAAGGAGACTATTTCAAAGTAATCTACGAACAATCGTATGTGGATGATACGGTCAGTGTGGAGATTGCTTCTATAAAGGGGGTTGAGTTTATGCATAAAGGGAAGGTATATTATGCGATACCCATGATGCAGGACAGCACTCAACTCTATTTTGATGCCGACGGGAGTAGTTTGAGACGGAAGTTTCTCAAGGCTCCGCTGAAGTTCTCACGTGTTACTTCGGGTTTCTCACACGGACGGATGCATCCGATATTAAAGATACTGCGTCCTCACCATGGAGTGGATTATGCCGCACCGATTGGAACTCCGGTCTATAGCATAGGTGATGGAGAGGTGATAACTGCGGCTCATCAAGGAGCCGGAGCCGGAAGATACCTGATAGTGAAGCATGACGATATCTATACATCTACCTATATGCACCTATCACGCTATGCAAAGGGCGTTCGGGCAGGTGTACATGTTAAGCAGGGAGAGGTGATCGGATATGTAGGTAGCTCCGGACTTTCAACAGGGGCCCATCTCGACTTCCGCATACATAAGAACGGAAGAGCTGTCAATCCGATGAAACT
Source organism: Bacteroidales bacterium (assembly GCA_047972845.1). Lineage (GTDB taxonomy): Bacteria > Bacteroidota > Bacteroidia > Bacteroidales > JBKEBB01 > JBKEBB01. Next base: position 3,561 of record JBKEBB010000353.1, on the reverse strand, counting down.
TGAACTCCCTCCGCTTGAGCCTGTAAAACCCGAACTGAGAAGTCAGTTTGAGGAGATAAAAAGAGATATTATCCGTGAATTGGATGGTTTAAAGGTGGATTAATTATGCATTTTAGCCAGATAATCGGTCAAGATGACATCAAACAACGACTTATTCGCTCTGTTCAGGATGATCGAATCGCTCACGCCATATTGTTAGCGGGCAATGAAGGCATCGGTAAACTCGGACTTGCGTTGGCTTATGCGCAGTATGTTCATTGTCAAAATCCAGGCGAGAAAGACTCCTGTGGAGTGTGTGCTGCCTGCCATAAACATCGTTCAATGGTGCATCCCGATCTCCATTTTGTCTTTCCTATTGGAAAGTCGGATCGAGTGTGCGATGATTACCTAAGCGAATGGAGGGAAGAGCTCCTCGCTAATCCCTATATTCGCAGAGAAGAGTGGATGGCTGCTCTTAATGCTCCTAATGCCCCCGGAATTATCTATACCAAGGAGAGCGACCAGATAACAAAGAAGCTGAATCAAAAGACGTTTGAAGCGGACTATAAGATAATGATCATATGGCTTCCCGAACGAATGCATGAGAGTGCGGCCAATAAGCTGCTCAAGATTTTAGAGGAACCTTTTCCCAAGACATTGATCATTCTTGTGAGTGATACACCGGAAGATATTATTGGAACCATCCTTTCACGCACGCAGCCCCTTTTTGTTAAGCCTATCGCCTCGGATATAATGACTGCTACTCTTCAGCAACGATTTTCGCTTATGGAAGAGAATGCTCGGGCGATTGCTGATTTAGCGAGTGGTAGTTTTGCCCGTGCCTGTGAGTTGATAAGTGTAAGCGACGAGTCAAAACTCTTTTTTGATCTTTTTGTTCGGATGATGCGAAACAGTTGGAGTCGCAATGTTAAGGAGATGAAAGCGTGGACGGATGAGGTGTTTACTCTTGGACGCGAACGACAAAAGAATTTTTTGAATTATATGTTGAGATTGATCCGTGAGAATTTCATATACAATTTTAGAGATTCACGCTTGAACTATCAGAATCGCGACGAAGCAGATTTCTCGGTTAAGTTCGCGCGGTATGTAAACGAACGGAATGTGTACTCCTATATGGAAATGCTGACATTGGCCGAACAACACATCAATCAGAATGTGAATGCGAGGATGGTGTTTTTTGATATCTCCTTGCGAATTACAGTATTGCTTAAAAGCTAACAAGTAAGTAAGAAAACAAATTTCATGGATAAGAATTGTTTGAAACCGGCTGGCTGTTGCCGCCGACAAAATAAAAAACTCAACACCTACGACTGGCTGGTTGATTTGCCAACCGTGCCCGAAGAAACCGATTGGGTTGAGGTGCAGTTTAAAAATACCCGGAAGGGGTATTTCCGAAATTCATTGAATATTCCTTTGCAAAAAGGGGATATGGTTGCTGTTGAAGCTTCGCCCGGTCATGATATCGGCGAAGTGACGCTTACCGGACCCTTGGTTGACATTCAGATACGTAAAGCGTTCCCGCGAGGATTGCCCGGAGAAATACGTCGCATATACCGTAAGACCAGAGAAACGGATATGGAGAAATTTAACGAAGCAAAAGCCCGTGAACATGCTACCATGATTCGAGCTCGTGTGATTGCTGAAGAACTCAAACTTGAAATGAAGATTGGTGATGTCGAGTTTCAAGGAGACGGTAATAAAGCGATATTCTACTATATTGCTGATGAACGGGTCGATTTCAGACAATTGATCAAGGTGTTCGCGGATGAGTTTCGTGTTCGCATCGAGATGAAGCAGATCGGTGCACGCCAGGAGGCCGGACGTATTGGCGGTCTTGGTCCTTGTGGAAGGGAACTTTGCTGCTCGAGTTGGCTTACAAGTTTCATGTCAGTCTCCACCGGAGCAGCAAGACATCAGGATGTCTCTCTGAATCCTCAGAAACTGGCGGGTCAATGTGCCAAACTTAAATGTTGCCTTAATTACGAGGTCGATGCCTATGTTGAAGCCCAAAAGAGGCTGCCTTCCCGCGAAGTGGTCCTCGAAACATTGGATAGTAGTTACTACCATTTTAAGACCGATATCTTTGCAGGATTGATTACCTATTCGACGGATAAGCGCTTTGCTTCAAACTTGAGTACAATTACAGCTGATCGGGCTTTTGAAATAATTGGAATGAATAAGAGGGGCGAAAAGCCCATCTCTTTGGTAGCTACAGCTGAAAAACGACCTTCACCGCCTAAGAAAGAGTATGAAGATGTGGTTGGTCAAGATAGCCTTACCCGTTTTGATAAAAAGAGCAGCCAGCCGGGAAATAATAATAACAACAACAAAAGAAACCGAAATAAGGCAAGGCGAAACAACAACAACCGTCCGAACAACAATCCTAATTTTAAAGGAAACGGTGGTGAGAAAAAAGTTCAATAGTCTATTTGCCCTATTGATACTCCTATCCGGATGTACCAATAGTTTTGTGTTTTCGGAATTTTATCCGATTGATGAGCGGGGGTGGAATAATAATCAAGTACTCCACTTTAACCCCTGTCCGAACGATTCAATCGGCACATACAATGTTTCTCTTGTTATTCGCCATTCAAATTCCTATCGTTATCAGGATATTTGGTTGGCAGTAGCTTTTAAAGAGGATATAGATATAAATATTGATACTATACATCTCCGGTTGGCTGATGAAAAAGGCCATTGGATCGGAAACGGAAACAACTTTATCCATACCTTTACGTACGGCTATAAAGAGGAAATCCGTTTTTCGAAAGGATCATGTGGTATATCGGTGAAACAAATTATGAAAGACAATCCCTTGCGAGGAATCAATAACATTGGGATTGTTGTTGAAAAAAAGTAAATGCGCGAATGAGTAATCCGTAGTGAATCAATTCCTCAAACATATCTGAAGGAAGATGTATATTTGATTCACGTTTGAGATCACGCCAAGTCGCATTAAAAGTACAAAGAATCATATGAAACAATATCTCGACCTACTTCAACATATTCTTGATAAAGGTGAATTAAAAGAGGATAGAACAGGCACCGGAACAATCAGTGTTTTCGGTTACCAGATGCGTTTTAATCTGGAGGAGGGCTTTCCATTGGTTACTACCAAAAAACTACACCTGAAATCGATCATTCACGAACTTTTGTGGTTTCTTGCAGGAGATACCAATGTGAAATATCTTCAAGATAATGGAGTCAGAATATGGAATGAGTGGGCAGGTGAAGACGGAGATCTTGGACACATTTACGGATATCAATGGCGTAGTTGGCCTGATTACAAGGGTGGGCATATTGATCAAATCAGCGAAGTAATCAATACTATTCGCAATAATCCTGACTCACGGAGAATAATTGTCAGCGCATGGAATGTGGCCGATCTTCCCAATATGAACCTTCCCCCGTGTCATACTTTTTTTCAGTTTTATGTGTGCAACGGCAGATTGAGTCTGCAATTGTACCAACGGAGTGCAGACACTTTTTTAGGAGTGCCATTCAACAGCGCCTCCTACGCGTTGCTATTAATGATGATGGCTCAGGCTACCGGACTTAGGG
>JBKEBB010000322.1:0-16471 GCA_047972845.1 Bacteroidales bacterium | reverse complement strand
AGAGAAGTTAAGCCCAATAACGCCGATGGTACTGCGCAAGTGGGAGAGTAGGTAGCCGCCGTCTTCATGCCCCCGTTCGATCAACTTCGAACGGGGGCTGTTTGTTTTAAGAAACCTCTGGTGAGGGTTTCATGTGAGGGAGTGATACAACTGGAATTTATTAGGGGACTCCATTTTAACTCCATAGAAAAGGGCATCCGTTTACAAAAAAAGGCACTCCCCTACCCTCCCGATCTATCGATTGAATTCAAGAAATTATTCAATTGCTCAATTTATAAGAATCGATGAAGAAGGCATGTTCGACAACGTATCAATCCGAATGGTCGCAACAAACTATCTGAATAAACGAGAAGGAAAGATGGATTAATCTCACATTCAATCAAAAAAGCATAAAACAGAGTCACATCGCAATAGGTTTGACAAAATCAAACTATCTTTGCATATTGCTGCTAAAAGCAAAATATATCGTGCTATTAAGCACATTTTATCCATAAGTTAGATTAATGAAACAAACAGAAACAAAAACAGGAGTTGCAACTGTGAAAGCAAAGACTCCTAAAAAGAAAGAAACTCCAAAAGGAGAAAACGAAATCCTAACAGAGGCTATTGTTGAGGCCATTCGTGAAAAGAAAGGAAAGGGAATAGCCATCATTGACCTACGGGAAATGTCAGGTGCAATATCCAAATATTACATCGTCTGTGAGGGAGGATCTCCTACACAAGTAGAAGCTATTGGAACAAACATCATCCGGAGTCTTCGCGAGCAACTTCGTGAACGCCCCTTAGCACATGATGGGTTTGCCAATTCTCAATGGATAGCGATTGACTATGGAACAGTCATGGTTCATACTTTCTTGCCCGAACTCCGCGATTTCTATCGCATCGAACAGTTGTGGCACGACGTTCCGATTCAATATTTGGAAGACGAAGACTAAACAAATTTCGGTTTGATAGTGTAGGTTCACCAAAGATTGACACTTGAATAAAATAGTCCTTTCGACTACAAGCAATGGGCTAAACTTTATAAAGTGGATAAACGTTATAAGAGCATGAACTAATTACCCCCCCTGTAATCATACAACCCAATCAATAATAACTTACGAAGGGAATAATTCAAAACTACGATATGGATACTAACAATTCGAATTCTCAATCCAACAACAAAGAACCCAAAAAGAAATTCAACATCATTAAGATCAATCTGAATTGGTTCTTCCTGATCATCGGATTTACTCTTATCGGACTTTATTACTTCAGTGATACGGTAGCGACTAAAGAGGTAGGTTGGAGTGAATTCGAGCGTCTCGTTTCGGATGGCGCAATTGACCGAATGGTGGTCTTCACCAATAAAAACGCCGTTGATGCTTACATCAAATCATCATCTGTAAAGAAAGTATTTAACGTAGATACGGCCCAAGCCGGTAACGCACCGAAGGTGACTGTTAAGATCCCCTCTGCAGATAAATTTGCCGATTACTTAAAAACCTGGGAAGAGCAATATCAGTTCAGACCTGATATTCGTTACGAAGAGGGTTCTGACTATTTCGGCAACTTCTTATGGTCGTTTGGTCCACTTATTCTTTTGGGATTCCTTTGGATATACTTTATGCGCCGTATGAGCAGCGGAGGTGGTTCCGGAGGAGGCATGGGTGGTATTTTCAGCGTTGGTAAAGCGAAAGCTCAAATCTTCGACAAAGAAAACAGCACCAAAATAACCTTCAAAGACGTAGCCGGACTTTCTGAAGCGAAAGAAGAGATTGAAGAGATTGTTGCATTCTTGAAAAATCCTTCACGATACACCGAATTAGGCGGAAAGATCCCTAAAGGTGCCCTACTCGTAGGCCCTCCGGGAACAGGAAAAACATTGCTTGCCAAAGCCGTTGCAGGCGAAGCGGATGTTCCATTCTTTTCCATGTCCGGATCTGATTTCGTTGAAATGTTTGTAGGTGTAGGAGCTTCACGCGTTCGCGACCTATTCCGTCAAGCTAAAGAAAAAGCTCCTTGCATCGTATTTATTGATGAGATCGACGCGGTAGGACGTGCCAGAGGAAAGAATCCCAATATGGGAGCAAACGATGAAAGAGAAAACACCTTGAACCAACTGCTCACCGAGATGGACGGATTTGGGTCCAACAGTGGTGTGATTATTCTTGCGGCAACCAACCGTGCGGATGTATTGGACAAAGCGCTGCTACGTGCCGGACGTTTTGACCGTCAGATTCATGTAGAGTTACCAGACATCAACGACCGCAAGGCTATATTCGCCGTTCATCTACGCCCTATAAAAATTGACGATACAACAGACACTACATTCCTTGCCCGTCAGACTCCCGGTTTCTCAGGTGCCGACATAGCAAACGTTTGTAACGAAGCGGCTCTTATTGCTGCTCGTAAAGGAAAAACATCCGTTGGTAAAGACGACTTCCTTGCAGCCGTAGATCGTATAATTGGCGGTTTGGAAAAGAAATCGAGAGTGATGACAGCTACTGAAAAACGATCTATTGCTGTACACGAATCGGGCCACGCTACATTAAGTTGGTTCCTTGAACACGCGCATCCGCTGATTAAGGTAACCATTGTACCTCGAGGCAAGGCATTGGGGGCTGCATGGTATCTTCCCGAAGAGCGTCAAATCACCACACAACAACAGATGCTCGACGAGATCTGTTCAACTTTAGGCGGACGAGCTGCTGAAGAGTTATTCCTCGGACGCATCTCAACCGGAGCTATTAACGACCTCGAACGAGTAACCAAACAGGCCTATGCAATGGTTGCCTACTTCGGTATGAGCGAGAAGCTGCCTAATCTGAGTTACTACGACTCTATGGGAAATGAATACAGTTTTTCAAAACCATATAGTGACGTGACTGCCCAGATTATAGACAAAGAGGTATCCAAGATCATCGAGGAACAGTATCAAAGAGCGAAAGATCTTCTTACCCAATACAGCGAAGGTCACCATACACTGACCGAGAAACTGATCGAATTTGAAGTGATATTCAAGGAAGACCTTGAAGAAATATTTGGAATGCGTCAGTGGACTTCTCGCAGCGAAGAGATTCTCGAAGCCGGAGAGAAGAAAGAAGCCGAAGAGAAGAAAGCCGAACCCGTTGCCGAATAAAGAGACACAGATATTATTCGCATTGTACATTGTACATTCGCTTAATGGGTATCGTATTTACCGACAGAGAAGATTCTCTCACATAAAAAAGCAAGCTCAGGCTTTGCTAATCCAATTATTTAAACTACCTTTGCAGCGCAATACAGCAGCGGCTGTGGCGTAATTGGTAGCCGCGCCAGACTTAGGATCTGGTGCCGAGAGGCGTGGGGGTTCGAGTCCCTTCAGCCGCACAAAGAATAGGTCTCTGGAAATCAATAGATTTTCAGAGACTTTTTTGTTTTAACTCAATACGTATTTAGCAATGAAACTAATCTACACCAACGGGAAGAATCCCGATTTTATCTCCCTTTGTAAACAACTTGATAACAATTTGAATACAATCATAGGGTGCGATAGACAGATAACATACGACAACTACAATCTTCTCGATAACATCCACGATGTATGGATTGCGTACGAAGAGAACCGCCCCGTCGGTTGTGCTTCATTCAAACAGTATGCCGATCGAATTGCCGAAGTGAAAAGAGTTTTTGTTCTACCCGAATATCGTGGTAGAGGAATTTCCAATGCTCTTATGGATGCCTTGGAATTGTAAGCTATTGAAAAGGGTTATAAGTCATTGATCCTTGAAACAGGCAGACCACTCAGCACCGCAATACAGCTCTATCAAAGCAGGAGCTATCACGTTATACAAAACTATGGACAGTATGAATGTATGGGCGAATCTGTCTGCATGCAAAAGGATTTGATCAACACGTAACAAATTGTATGAACAAAAGAATCTACCACTTGTATGATCTCGTGGGAGTGAAGAAATCGTTCTACTCAAAAAATAATTTCGTCGTTTGAATAGATGTTTCATCATACATGTTCAGACTAGAAAGAGAGGCTAGAAAGTATGCAAGTATTGGTAATATGTATTATCTTTGCCTACGATACGCTGAAATTAGAGTCCGAATAAGTATAAACGAATAAATTATCGGTCATATGTCATTCAAGGAGTCATTTACCCCCTCTTCACTTGGAGGGCTTTTTATCGGTCTTGGACTAATCGTCTCAGCCGTATTGATAACGTCTGTATTAGGCGATTTTGTGGATCAACGTCGTTTTGTATCCGTAAAGGGATTGTCCGAACGGGAACTTCCCGCCGATCGTGTTGTATGGCCAATTCTGTATAAAGAGGTTGGCAATGATCTGCTCCAACTTTCACGTGCCATTGAATCAAAAACAGCCATCATCACCCAATATCTCGAGGATAATGGCATCGAATCATCTGAGATTGCCGCCTCTGCTCCTGAGATTATTGACATGCAGGCTGAAAGATATGTGGCGCAACAAACACCCTTCCGATACAATATCACCTCAGTTATCACCGTCACCACCAATAAGGTTGATAAAGTACGTGAATTGCTTTCCCGCCAAGCCGAGCTACTGAAACAAGGAGTTGCCATATCGGGAGGAGATTATCGCTACAACGTATTGTATCAATACACAAAACTAAACGAAATTAAGGTTGGGATGATCGAAGAGGCATCGGCCAACGCTCGTGCTTCCGCCGAACAGTTTGCTGCCGATTCAAAAAGCAAACTCGGGAAGATCAAAGAGGCCAGTCAAGGGCAAATTTCAATAACCGACCGCGATCCAAACACTCCTCATGTCAAACAGATTCGGGTAGTCACCTCCGTTTCTTACTTTCTTAAGGACTAATGAATATCCAGAATCTAATTATTCGCTCGGCGACAGGACTGCTCTTTCTCGTCGTTATGATTGCAGGCATTCTTTGGCATCCCTATGCATACCTCGCCCTTTTTACCTTCATTGTTGGAGCCACTCTGTGCGAATACAACAAGTTAATGCAATCGGCATTCGGATTGTCCACCCCCACCCTGTTACACGGCATTACTGGTGCCGCAGTTTTTATAGTAACCGTATTGGTTCGTTGGGGATTGCTTCCTGAGAAGCTAATTCTTATAATGGGACTGCTTGCCATTATATATGCCATCTCATCGCTCTACAACAAACAACACAACCCTCTGCAATCCATTCTTTACCCCTTCTTCGGATACCTCTACATCCTTATTCCTTTCACTCTCTCTTCTCATCTGGCTTTTCCCAAATCGGGAGAAATGACATTTACACCCTACATACTTCTGATGGTATTTGTTTTCATCTGGATAAGCGATTCAGCCGCTTACTTCTTTGGTTCCTTACTTGGACGACACCGTCTCTTCGAGCGCATATCTCCTAAGAAATCGTGGGAAGGGTTTGTCGGTGGCCTCTTATTCGCTATCCTTTCAGCCTATATCGCCTCATTGTTTTTGGCACAACTATCCTTGGCACAATGGATCGGTCTATCGGTTGTCACTGTCATAGCGGGCACCTATGGAGATTTATTCGAATCATTTTTGAAACGAACTATCGCGGTGAAAGATTCAGGAACTGTTCTTCCGGGGCATGGAGGATTACTCGATCGCTTCGACGCTCCTCTTTTTGCTATTCCCGCGGCAGTGGCTTATTTGTCGATTATCTTGTAGATAATTACGTGATGCAATATAAGAAACGAGACTATCTTCTGTTTTTGAGATAGTCTCTTTCGTTTTTGTCCGATATCCAATTCCAACATAATATTGTCAAAAAAGGTCCCGTCCTTTTATTTAATACGTTTATACCTTTTGTGTAAAGGGAGCACTCCTTTTACACAAAAGGTATAAACGTTTTTTACATCATGTCGGGAGAAGCAAATCGAAGTGATAATCAAAAAATAGATAGGACTCAAATGAAAGAGGCTGACTCGTAAATGAGACAGCCTCCTTCTTATCCCTCAACCTACCGAGGTCATTATAACATTCTTTTTTATATCTACTTTAATTCGGAAATTGGGGTGAGTCCCCACTGTTTATTAGGCTCCGGCCCCATTGTAAACTCCAATCGACCCCCTTGCATAATTTGATTATGATCGATCCATGTTTGATCAAAGGGAGCGCCATTGAATGTAGCCGACTGAATATAGACATTGGTCTCACTGTTGTTGTGAGCTACGATTTCAAACGTTTTTCCTCCGGGCACCTGTATTGTCGATTTACCGAACGAAGGAGATCCGATCAGATACATTGTACTACCGGGAGTTACAGGATAAAATCCCATTCCACTCAACACATACCAAGATGAGAGCGATCCCATATCTTCATTACCGCATAGCCCACCGGGACCTGTGCGATATAGATTCCGACAGATAAACCGACTCCAGTATTGACTCTTCCACGGTTGTCCTCCATAGTTATAGAGATAAGCAACATGGTGTGAAGGTTGATTTCCATGCACGTATTGTCCGATTGTACCAACCACACCCACATACTTGGGACCGGAAATGTTGGGATCCATGGTAAAGAAGGTGTCCAACTTGGAGCAGAATGGCTCTTTTCCTCCAAACAGATTGATTAGTCCGGGAATATCATGTTGCACCGACCACACGTACTGCCACGCGTTTGATTCGGTGAAATATCGATTCGGACGACGACCTACCAAAAGAGGGTCAAAGAAACCATACCACGTATGATCCCCTGATTTCATTATCACTTGCCTATTCTTCTCACTCACAGCTTCCATGAATTTCCCTGTAGAGTACTTGGGACGCATAAACAAGGTTGTTGAGTCCCACAGGTTTGTGTAATTATTTGCTCTTCTCATGAAATAGGTGTAATCGGACACCTTACCAAGCGCCCTTGCCATTTGAGCGATACACCAATCATCGTATGCGAGCTCTAAGGTGTTGGGCACCGATTCGTTCACTTTATCAACCGGCGTATATCCCATCATCATGTAATAGCTCAATCCTGAGCGTGCCGCATTTATAGGCACCGGAGGCGAAGGCAGTTCCATCGCCTTTTTACGCATGGCTTCATATACCGACTCTACATCATACCCCCTATATCCTTTCATATAGGCATCTACGATAACCGGAATCAGATGGTCGCCCACCATCGCTTCTCCAAACACATTCTGAAAATGCTGAGCGGGAAGCCATCCGAAATCTCTAATCTTATCTTGAATGGATGTGAGCACATCCGCTTGATGCTCGGGTGCGATGATAGTCAGTAAAGGGTGTTGAGAGCGGTATGTGTCCCAGCAGGAGAACGATCCGAGGTGATTACTCCCCGTAGTAGCGGTTGCTACCTCTCCATTCATCCCGTAGTAGGCCCCATCCACATCCTGCGAAATATATTGAGCGAGCAAAGAGCGATACACTGCCGTATAAAACTTCTCTTTGTTTCCTTGGCAGGTGTCCTCAATGGCAACAACAGATAGTGCCTTTTCCCAGATCTTACGTGCGTCGATATGAGTTTGATCGAAGTTCCAATGAGGAATCTCGGCAGCCATGTTCTTTCTTGCCCCCTCTATCCCGGTGTAGGAAATCGCGACCTTCACCATGATTTGCTCCAACGAATCGGTTTTGTATTCAAGAAACGCACCGATATGAGTACCACGCTCACCGCTTTTATAAGGAAAAAGACTGGCTCCCGACTCCGGAGTCTTATATCCTGAATCGAATGTGCCGTAATAACGGAATGGTTTGCTGAAATGGATTACAAAATAGATATCTCCCATCTGGGCGCTTCTGAATCCTTCAATCGTAGAATCATTGAGTATGGTAAACTCGCTCTCTCTTCGGGGAACCATGCTACCTATCTGATGTCCCAAATCAAGAACAACACGCGAATAGTTGCTTTTGGGAAAGGTGTAACGATGAAAAGCCACACGGGGTGAGGTTGTCAGTTCAACTTGAACATTGTAATCATCCAAGTGCACACTGTAATAGCCCGGTGAGGCCTTTTCTCTGTCATGCGAGAAACGAGATCGATATCCCTCATCGGGATTTTCTTTACTACCCGGCCACACTTGCAGAGTTTGGTTCACAGTAGGCATAAGCAAGATATCTCCACCACTGGCCATCCCGGTCCCACTGAACCGAGTATGACTGAATCCCATAATATTGGTATCGTTGTAGAGATAGCCACTGCAATAGGTCCACCCCTGATTATGGGTGTCAGGGCTTGGATGAATCATCGCATAGGGAAGTGACGCTCCGGGGAACGTATGTCCGAAGAATTCAGTTCCTAACAACGGATTCACATAGTCAAGGGGCGATTCCTTTTGTTTACTCTTCGAGCAGGAAGTAATCACCCCGAAAAGGCACACAATAAATCCAAATTTCACGAATGCTTTCATGGTAAGGCTATCATACATTAAAGATCAACAGAAGAATCCAATAACCGTTTTGTTATACAGATTCGTCAAAACGATAAAATTGAGTTACTCTTTCTCATACGATCTCAACAAAGAGATCTCTTCCGCCCACAACTCTTCGTTGGGTGTTTCAAGAATGATCGGGATATTGTTGAGTCGGTCATCTTTCATCACACGTTTGAAGAACTCAAGATCAAGAAACCCTTGACCGATACTTTCGTGACGGTCCACACGAGTGCCAAGTGCCTTTTTGGTGTCGTTAAGGTGTATTCCTTTCAAGTAATTGAGACCTACCACCTGAGTTAACTCCTCAAACGTTTTTTCATATTGAGTAAGAAGGTCGTATCCGGCAGTAAAGGTGTGGCATGTGTCAATACACACTCCTACTCTGCTTTTGTCTTCCACCCGATCAATGATGTAGGCCAAATGGTAGAATGAATATCCGATGTTGGTTCCCTGTCCGGCAGTATTTTCAATCACGGCGGTCACTCCGGATGTTTTATCAAGAGCAATGTTGATCGATTCGGCAATACGATCCATACACTCCTCTTCACTTATTTTACTCAAATGACTTCCCGGGTGAAAATTGAGCAGCTTAAGTCCAAGTTGCTCGCAACGCTGCATCTCGTCCAAAAAAGCCATTCTTGATTTCTCAATTCCCTCTTCTTCCGGATGACCCAAGTTGATCAGATAGCTGTCGTGAGGCAGAATATACTCCGCCTTAAATCCTCCTTTTTCGCAATTTGCTTTGAACGCGTCAATGCTCTTGGAGGTAAGCGGAGGAGAAACCCACTGACGTTGATTTTTTGTGAATAGCGCGAAGGCGTTTGCTCCTATCGCAGCGGCATTGAGTGGGGCATTCTCTACCCCACCCGATGCGCTTACATGTGCTCCGATATATTTCATTTACAAATTATTTCTTTTCGTTTAGTTTGGGACAAATACGAAACTCTTCGAATTTACGGGTTTCGTCCTTATCCTGCATTCCTTTTATCTCTTCAAAATACACTTTAATATGCTCTGTCTCCATGTGGGCAAGGTGAGCCGCTTTGTTTGCCCATCCTTCGTTCAAGAAGAAGAGAGTGCTATCGTTTGGCGACTGATAGATTGAATAATCCAGACAGCCCGGTTCTTGTTTTGTGGCAGCTGCACATTTGTTGATTGCCTTAATGAATCCGGCTACATGTTCGGGTTTAATCTTGAAAGGAACATGAATCACCAATTGGCAATCGTCGGGATTTTCCACACAACATGCTTTTGCTTCACAACACTCACCCTCCTTGGCACATTTTGTTTCACCCGCGTTTTGACCACACGACACCACCAACATAGCAACAGCAACAATACTTGCAAAAATAATTTTTTTCATGATAAAAAAGTTTATTAGGTATATATTTAAAAATGTTCAGCTACATAGGGTTCGCCCGTAACCTCAACAGTTGTTGCGATCACCTGTTTTGATTCGAGGGCTCTCTTGTTGGGTTGTCCTCCACCCACTGTAATCATCACCTTGCCGGCCTCAACCACCGGACGAACCTCTTCGTCGAAAGCCGCGATCTGATTGGGAGTTAATCTGAATTCAACGCTTTTCTTCTCGCCTGCCTTCAGGTGTACGCGTTTGAATCCTTGAAGCGAACGGATCGGTTTCTTATATTTTGAATCAGGAAGCGATACGTAGAGTTGAACAACCTCATCGCCGTCCATACTTCCTGTATTGGTCACCTCGGCGGTAACCTTTAATTCTTTTCCTGCTTCAATCGTTTGAGGCACCTCTTTCCAGTCATAGGCAAAGGTAGTATAACTTAACCCATAACCAAACGGATACAGTGGTTCTCCGGCAAAATATTTGTAGGTCTTTCCGGCCATATCATAGTTGTCGAACGCGGGAATCTGATCGATTGACTTATAGAATGTCAAAGGCAAACGACCGGCGGGATTGTAATCTCCGAAGAGAATATCCGCCAAAGCAGTACCTCCCGCTTGTCCGGGATACCACGCCTCAACGATGGCAGGTACATTTTCGGCCTCCCAATTGAATGCCACGGCACTACCGTTGAGCAACACCAATACTGTCGGTTTCCCCAGTGCGGTGATCGCTTTGATAAGGTCTGTTTGAACCGCGGGAAGTTTGATATCAAGACGGTCTCCGGCTTCAAATCCATCCACTTTCACTTTCATCTCTTCTCCCTCGAGGTGAGAACTCAAGCCCATACAAAGCACCACTACATCCGATTGTTTTGCCAAGTCGATGGCTTGTTGTTTCAAGATGGTATTCTCCTTTTCCCACAGTAGTTGCATCAATGAATGTTCGGTTGCACGTTGGGCGTATTCAATCTTAAGACTGTAAGCCTGCCCAGCTTTCATGGTGAAGTATTCATAATCCTTCACCGGCTCATGGTCGTTGAATCCGCGAACAATCAACGAATCGTTCACCCACATACGGCAACCGCTGAAAGCGCGTGCACCCAACGCGTAAGTACCATCGGTCGGAGGCACAAATACACCTGTCCAACGAATAGAGAATGAATCGGGTTTAAGCTCAGCCAAAGGAGACGTAGTTCCCCATACGAAATCAATCTTCGAGTCGATCTGTTTCTTCACAGGTTCTCCCTTCCACTGTTTGTTCGCGAAATACTCAGCGTTCAATCCTTTGGTAGCTTTAGACGCGTCCGTAAACAGATATTCAGCAGGTAGTACTTCAAAATAGGGCAATCCTTTTGCCAAAGGACATCCTTGGGCGAATACCACCTCCGCGTTGGGAAGTTTCTCTTTCAACCCTTGCAACGGAGTTTTCGGTTGACTGGGGAATCCGAAATAATTGGCCAACAACACCTCTTCGTCATTGCTGTTGGGACCTATCACAGCCACTTTCTTTACCTCTTTACTGAATGGAAGGGTATTCTTTTCGTTTTTAAGCAATACCATTGATTTGCGGGCAGTTTCCAACGCCAACTTTTGATGTTCAGGTGATTCAACTACAGAGTAAGGTATTTTTGAGTAGGGAACCATCTCTTCTGGATCAAACATTCCCAACTTCATTCTTGCCATGATAGCACGACGCACACACACGTCCACCTCCGCTTCGGTAACCAATCCTTTTTCAACCGCTCCAACAATCGCTTTATACACACTTCCGCACTCCACGTCAGTTCCTGCCTTAATGGCCATAGCTGCAGCCTCTTCAGGCGTTTGTACTACATTGTGAAAACGGGGAGCAGGACCGTAGAAGTCATTAATCGCGCCACAGTCGGAAACAATGTATCCTTGAAAACCCCAGTTGTTGCGCAACAATCCCTCTAAGAATTTACTACCACAGCAGGGAGCTCCCTCGAGTCGCTGATACGCGCACATTACAGAATAGACACCACCTTCCATCACACTCTTTCTAAAGTGGGGCAGATAGGTATCCTCCAGATCATATTTACTGGGCCAAACATCGAAACTGTGGCGGGTCTTTTCAGGACCGCTATGCACGACGAAATGTTTGGAGGTGGCCACTAATTTCAAATATTTGGGATCATCTCCCTGCAATCCTTTGATGAAGTCAACAGCAAGCTCACCTGTCAGATATGGATCCTCACCGTACGTCTCCATTCCCCTACCCCAACGAGGGTCGCGGAAGATGTTGATGTTGGGAGTCCAGAAAGTAAGCCCCATATAGATGTCTCGCTTCCCTTTAGAAAGGAAATCATGGTGCTTGGCGCGTGCTTCATCCGAAATAGCGGTAGCCACTTCAAACATTTGCGCATCGTCCCACATGGCGGCCATACCAATCGCTTGTGGGAAAGAGGTAGCGCGTCCTGCACGGGCAACACCGTGTAAGCACTCATTCCACCAGTTGTAGGCCGGAATTCCGAATGTGTCAATAGCAGGAGAGTTGCTTATCAATAAAGCCGCTTTTTGCTCAAGAGAAAGGCGACTAAGCAGATCCTCGGTTCTTTCTTCGAACGAAAGAGAGGTGTCTTGATAAGGAAGTTTGGTTTGACTGCACGAGATAAATAGAAGTGCAGCCAACGCTGTCGCCATCTTTGCGACAATAGATTGGAACAATTTCATGGTGTATTTATTTATATTAAACGTTGATTCAGGTCAGTTCGGCAATTCCCTCTTCGGTGAGTCGAAAGGTAGTCCACTCGTCCATAGCGATGGCACCTAACGAATGGTAAAAATCGATCGCGTTTCGATTCCAATTCAAGGCAGTCCACTCCATGCGTCCGCAATTTCTCTCTTTGGCTAAAGAGACCAGATGGAGGAATACCTTTTTCCCGTATCCTTTCCCTCGATACTCCTCATCTATATACAGATCCTCCAAGTACAGACCGGGACGTCCTACAAAAGTAGAGAAATTGTGAAAGAAAAGGGCGAACCCTATCGGTTTTCCATCCAAGATGGCAAGTACAACTTCGGCATACTTCTTTACAAAAAGGGCATCATACAATAGCTCCTCGGTGGTTTCAACCTGATGTTCGAGTTTTTCGAAACGAGCTATACGTCGAATGTACTCGAGTACGATTCCGGTTTCATCTTCGCAGGCAGGCCTAATACTTAAATTACTCATAATGGATTGCTTCAGCATCTATCTTCCGTTGCACACGGATGGTTAGTATTCAAATAGAGGGAGATAGGCTCTCCCTCTTCTATTGTTAATATCAAAGTCGATCGGATCAATCACACGCCTTCAAACTCAAATCGAGGCTTTTAACCGAGTGGGTCAATGCTCCTACCGAGATAAAGTCAACGCCACACTCGGCATACTCTCTAAGTGTATCAAAGGTGATACCTCCGGAGCTCTCCGTTTCATATCTCCCATTGATTCGTTGTACCGCCTCGCGGGTTTGATAGGGAGTGAAGTTGTCCAGCATAATTCGGTCGATACCTCCTGTTTGGATGGCTTGATCCAACTCCTCGAAGTTACGCACCTCTATCTCTATCTTGAGGTCTTTCCCCTTCTCTTTGAGGTACTCCTGCGCCCGCTTAATCGCATTGGGGATCCCTCCGGCGAAATCAACATGGTTGTCTTTCAATAAGATCATATCAAACAGACCGATTCGATGATTTGTTCCTCCTCCCAAACGAACCGCCTCCTTTTCGAGCATTCGCATTCCTGGAGTGGTCTTACGGGTGTCCAACACGCGGGTTTTAGTACCCTCAAGTGCTTTGGCGTATCGTCGGGTGACGGTCGCTACTCCACTCATGCGCTGCATGACGTTTAGCACCAATCGTTCGGCTTGCAGCAACGACTGAACCTTCCCACTGACTACAAAAACCACATCGCCCACTCTTACCTCTTCTCCATCATTGATAAATTGTGTCACGGCAAGAGATGGATCAAGACGATTGAATATTCGTTTGGCGATTTCTATTCCGGCAATCACTCCCTCCTCTTTCACAAGAAGTTTAGCCATGCCGAGAGCCGAAGGAGGTATGCTGCTCAATGTGGTATGATCGCCATCACCGATGTCTTCCGAGAACGCTATATCAATAAGTTGATCAATCAATTCTGTTTTCATTTTTCTCTATTCTGATTAGTTTGATTAATGTTTTCAAATCCGAACTTTCTATGTAGATGCTAAGTCGGTATGAAACCGCTCGTATCGAAAAAGTGGCTACCACATAGGCACTCTGCTCTTTTATTCCTTTATGCAGAAGTCGGAAGTTTTGGGGAGTCGTATTGTCATACATCAAAAGGAGCCTCTCCTTCACCTTTTCCGATCCGGACACTTGTCCCGACTGGCTTGAATTGAACTGTGTGGAGGCATTAAAATAGGGCATAAGCGACTCAACGTCGCCACTACTGACCGAGTGGACGATTGAATTGACAACCGACGGTTCAACTGCTACTATTTGAAAAGCAACAAGCAGAAATACGAATACAATTCCTCGACGTTTCATTTTGGTCTATTCGATTTATCGTACAAAAATAAAAGAAAAACCCTACCTTCGCAACTTTTAACGGTCCTATCTTATTCTCTATAAAATGAATGCAGAAGATCAATTTATTGACTTTAATTTCATTGTATGGTTGAATAAGCCAAATAAATGAGTAACTTTGGTTGTCACGACCAGATCTGTAGGATTTACCCTGTACAGCAGAGCTCGCCACGGTGTACACCGCAAAGGAGTTTGCTGTACGCCGCAATAAGTTCTTATGTACACCGCGGAGAAAAAAGGATTCCATCGGTTGACTAATACGAATAGTTGTACAATCGAATGTGATTGATCCCAACAGGCAATGGCAAGTAACCTCCGGTAGTCTCTCTCTGGGGCCTCCTGTTTGATTTGAATAACTCTATGAAAATTGTTTTATTAGTAGTCGGAAAGACGAATGAGTCGTATTTCACCACCGGAATCAATGAGTATTGCGCTCGTTTGAAGCATTACATTCCTTTCGAAATGGAGGTGATTCCGGATTTGAAGCAAACAAAGAACCTCGCGTCTGAACAGATAAAGAACAAAGAAGGAGAGTTGATTCTCAAACGGACTCTGCCGGGCGATTACGTGGTTCTGCTGGATGAACGGGGACGTGAATACACCTCTGTTTCGTTCGCTGATTTTATTGAGAAAAAAACGCACTCCGTAAGCAAACGGTTGGTATTTGTGATAGGCGGCCCCTACGGATTTTCTGATGCGGTTTACAATTTGTCGAACGAACGAATCTCTCTCTCAAAAATGACCTTTTCTCATCAAATGGTTCGCCTTATCTTTGTTGAACAGTTGTATCGAGCAATGACCATCCTGAATAACGAACCCTATCATCACGAGTAGCTCCAAACAACAAGAGTCAGAATTAAAGCAATTTCCCCTCACACTACTATCCAAAAGAAGGTAAAAGGAGGGAGAAAGAATAAAATACAATATTTCTACTAACTATTCAATCCATTACTACGAATGCCCATATATCTACAGGTTGATAATCTGACCAAATCGTTTGGTGATCTGGTACTGTTCCAACACATTTCATTCGCCATAGAAGAGAACCAGCGCATCGGTCTGATTGCACGCAATGGAGCAGGCAAAACAACTCTGCTCAATATCATCAGCGGGAAAGAGGGGTATGACGAAGGTAATATTCTTCTTAACAAAGACATCCGAATCGGGTATCTGCCACAAGAACCGACCTTTCCGGAAGGGACAACCGTGTTGGATGCCTGTTTTTATGATGAAAACGAAGTGACACGAACCATTGCCCGATACGAAAAGGCATTACAGGAAGGAAACCAAGAAGAGCTCGACGAATCGATGCACTTGATGGAACTTCATGGTGCATGGGATTATGAAACACGTGCGAAACAGATTCTCACCCAACTCAAGATAACCAATTTCGATCAAAAGACAGAACAGCTTTCCGGTGGACAACTCAAACGGGTGGCGTTGGCCTCCGTCTTGATTTCCGAGCCCAATTTTATCGTCCTCGACGAACCTACCAACCATTTGGATATGGAGATGGTGGAGTGGCTGGAAAATTATTTGGGAAGAGGAAATATCGGACTGCTTATGGTTACCCACGACCGTTACTTTCTGGATCGTGTGTGCAACGAAATTATTGAAATCGATCAACGGCAATTGTATCGATACAAAGGGAATTACAGCTACTACCTCGAGAAGAGAGACGAACGGGTGGAAGCTCAAAACGCGGAAGTGGAGCGAGCAAAAAACCTGCTCAGGAAAGAGCTCGACTGGATGCGCCGTCAACCCCAAGCTCGAGCTACCAAAGCCAAATATCGAATTGACGCCTTTTACAAACTGGAAGAGAAAGCAAAACAGCAACGCGATCAGGGAAATGTGAAGTTGGAAGTAAAAGCTGCCTACATAGGAAACAAGATATTTGAGATAAAGGGGCTAAAGAAGGCATACGGAACACTCAAATTGGTTGATGGATTCGAGTATGTGTTCGCCCGGTATGAAAAACTGGGTATCATTGGTAATAACGGTACAGGAAAAAGTACTTTCATCAAAATGTTGACCGGACAAGTGGCTCCCGATGCCGGAGAAATAGAGATTGGGGAGACGGTTCGTTTCGGCTACTACAGTCAGGATGGGCTGCGATTTGATGAACAGATGAAGGTGATCGATGTGGTTAAAAACATTGCCGAAGTGATTCAACTT
>JBKEBB010000300.1:0-3029 GCA_047972845.1 Bacteroidales bacterium | reverse complement strand
GCCTAATCGTATAATCGGTATTTTGCCTCTGAGAGGCAAGCTTAAAGTACTACATTGTGTATTTATCAGTTACACGGTTACACGATTACACGATTCAACTTTAATATACAGTTACACGATTAACCAAATCCACGATTCCACCTCATACTAACCGATTCAACGATTACACGCTTCATCATTTTATTACACGCTTCCACATTTTCTTCACCGATTCCCCGCTTCTAACCGATTACACAAATCCACGATTCCACATTTTGTTCACCGATTCCACGATTAAACGATTAAACGTTTCCGAAAAAACGACCATATCTTTCTCTTCAAACGTATGCTCCTTTTACCCAAAACGTATATACCTTTTTTAGTTACGTGTAATGAGTAAAGTGTAACGGGTTAAAATTGCCTCGCAGAGGCAAATCCCTGTTGTATTTTTCTTCACCACTTACCACTTACCATTCACCTTTAAAATAAACGATTAAACGATTCCCCGATTCCTCGTTTACCCACTCACCATTCACCTTTAAAATAAACGATTCAGCGATTCAATGATTCCCCATTTCTTTCCCATTCACCACTTTTCTTAATCGTTTCACCTTTACAATAAAAATATATGTCCATTTTAGTTACCGGAGGAGCCGGGTTTATTGGTTCCAATTTATGCGAGAACTTACTCTTTGATGGTTTTCGTGTTCGATGTCTTGATAATTTTGCTACTGGAAAACCTGAAAATATAATCCCACTGCTTGCAAAATATCCTCATACTTTTGAGTTAGAGGTGGGAGATATTCGTGATCTTTCAAGTTGTAGAAAGGCCGTTGAGGGAGTTGAATATGTATTTCATGAAGCGGCATTGGGTTCTGTTCCAAGAAGTATCAACAATCCAATCACTACTAATGAGGTCAATATCTCCGGCTTCTTGAATATGTTGGTTGCTGCTCGCGATGCTGGGGTGAAACGTTTCATCTACGCTGCAAGCTCATCCACGTATGGAGATAGTAAATCGTTACCCAAAGTGGAGGACGTAATTGGGAAACCTCTATCTCCGTATGCAATAACTAAGTATGTGAATGAGTTATATGCAGATGTTTTTGCACGTACTTATGGTCTTGAGTGTATCGGACTACGCTATTTTAACGTTTTTGGAAGACGTCAAGATCCCAATGGAGCGTATGCGGCCGTAATTCCTCTTTTTGTAAAGAAACTGATCAATCACGAAAGTCCTCTGATCAATGGAGATGGTGAGTATTCTAGAGACTTTACCTATATTGACAATGTAATTCATATGAATAGACTGGCAATGTCAACTGAAAATCCAGAAGCAGTAAACCAAGTGTATAACACTGCTTATGGAGAGAGGACTACTTTGAATCAGTTGGTAAATTACCTAAAAGAGTTTTTAAGTGATTTCGATCCTGAAATTGCTAATATTGAAATAAAACATGGTCCCCATCGAGCGGGAGATATTCCTCATTCGTTAGCTTCTATTGAAAAGGCAAGACAATTGTTAGGTTACAATCCAAGATATTCGATGAAAGAGGGTCTTCGTGTCGCCGTTGGATGGTATTGGGACTATCTATAAATAATAAATTCAACTAAGATTGACTTATAAACTGTTTTTCGGTCACCTAATTATAGTTTTCTTGAAATTAAGGAAGGATTATTGTTGTGCGAGATTTTAGCTAATCTTTTTGTTAAGAATGTTATATTTATACGTTGCATAATAATATGCCCATTTATATAGAAAGAAACTCATTCCGAATTTTATTTCTATCATCATAAATTAATGAATAATAGATCAACTAGCGTACATCTAAAAAAAGGAGTTATTTGGACTTTGCTAAATAGGTTTTCAGTTGTAGGAATGCAATTTCTTGCAATGATAGTGCTTGCAAGATTTCTCAAACCTTCTGATTTTGCAATTATGGGAATTGCGATGTTTTTCATTTCAATTTCTGAAGCATTACTTGACTCAGGAATGGGAGGGTCATTGTTGAGGAAACGAGAGGTTGAGGATATTGATTATTCAACGTTATTTCTTTATAATATTGGTGTTGCAGTAATAATGTATCTTGTTTTGATTGTTTTATCCAAGCCAATATCTATTTTCTACGGAAAGGACGAGTTAATATCTATAATTAATGTTATAGGAATTTCTATAATAATCAGTGGGTTTGGTAAGATCCAAAATATTGTATTGTATAGAGAGTTGAAATTTAAGATTATATCAATAATATCAATTCTATCTAGTTCAATTGCACTAATGGTTGCAATATTTATGGCGATCAAAGGATTTGGAGTTTGGGCACTTGTAATACAAAATTTGATGAATAATCTTTTAGTTGTTCTATTTCAGTTTTGTTATAATAGATATTTCCCTAGATTAAGATTTTCTACTTCATCATTTCTTGAACAGTGGGAGTATGGGAGTCACTTATTGTATTCTCATTTACTAACTACTATTTATCAGAATATTTTTTCTATGATTTTTCCCAAGGTGTCATCGTACACATTCTCTGGATTGTTCGCTCAAGCGAATAAAATTCAGCAGATTCCATCCAGTATAATTAATTCGGTTGTACAAGGCGGAGCTTTTCCTATACTTGCAAGAATTAATGATAAACAAGAGTTTGTTAATACTACTAAGGCGTTTAATAGAAAGGCATATCTAATCTCATTCTTTGTATTATTTGCGCTTTCAGTTTTTTCAAGGCAGATTATTGCAATTTTGTTAGGAGATACTTGGATCGAGGCAGCACCAATATTATCAACACTTGCAATTGGAGGTATAGGGATAGTTATATCAATGATGGTAAGAAATACATTTAAATCCATGGGATTAACTAATTCTGTATTAAGAATTGAGATAATTAGAGCCCTCACTGGTATGACATTTCTTGCAATTACATTTACGTTTGGGGATTATTATATACTTCTGGGAATCGTGTTTACAAATTTTCTTACTGGTATTGTAGCTATGTATTTTCTTGCAATAGTTAGCACCATGACTTTTCTTGACCAAATTAAAGACATAG
>JBKEBB010000205.1:0-4901 GCA_047972845.1 Bacteroidales bacterium | reverse complement strand
AGAAGTGATTATAGTGGTGGGAGGCTATTCATATGAAAAGAAAAACTCGCTCAGCGATTGGTTTATTCATTTCGATCATCTTCTTTTCTCGCATCGTTATCTTTCATTGGCACTTCGTCGTCAATCTTTTATTGGAGTTGGAAAGAATCTCTGTTACAAAAAGTCCCTTTTTACCGATAGTAGAGAGTTTACCAATTATCTGAACATCACGTCCGGTGATGATGATCTGTTTGTCAATCAAGTGGCTAATTCTCGAAATTGCAGGGCGGTGGTTTCTCCATCGGCATGGGTCGTTGCTCATTTTCAAAACAACAGCAAGGCATGGAAATATCATAAGCGAAACCACTTTCTTTCATCCAATTTCCTGTCATCGACGTCCTCCTTTATATTCATGACAGAAACCATTACTCGCTATCTTTTTTGGGTCGCTTTTGGCTTGGGAGTAGCTACACACCTGACAAACATTCCTGTGTTATCGCTTTTCTTCCTTCTATTTTTGATTCGTATAATTGTTCAACAGAGGTTTTTTTACAAAGCTTCCAAGCTCTTTTCTACCTATTGGTTTGGCTTTTCGTCTATCCTCTTCGAACTTTATCAACCGATTGTTAATCTGTTTTTCTGGTTGGGAAGAAAGAGAATGTTGCGTCATCGAAGACTATAAGAGCAGGGAGATTGAGATTGTTCATCGCACAACTCTTTCTTATTAATGATATTTAAAGAAATAACCCAGTGGAAAGAATCATTGGTGTATATCGGTAAAATATTGTACTTTTGTCCCTTGTATAGAATAACTCCAAACAAATATAAATCAGTTTAGAAAATGAAAGTATTGAAATTCGGCGGCACCTCCGTGGGTTCAGCTCAACGGATGAAAGAAGTGTCTCAGTTAATACTGAATGGTGAGAAAAACCTAGTAGTGCTTTCTGCTATGTCGGGAACCACCAACACATTGGTGGAAATTTCTGATTATTTGTATAAAAAGAATACTGACGGAGCAAACGAAACAATCAATAAACTGGAGTTGAAGTATGCCCGCGTGGTTGAAGAACTATACAGTACTGACGAGTACAAAGCAAAAACGAGTGATGTGTTGAAGTCTATATTCAACTATATTCGTTCGTTCACCAAAGAGCTCTTTACCTTGTTTGAGGAGAAGATCATTTTGGCGCAGGGAGAGTTGATGTCCACCACTATGATTCACAACTACCTGCTTGAAAGAGGAGTAAAATCCGAACTTCTTCCTGCACTTGATTATATGCGCACGGATAAGAATTCGGAGCCGGATCTGATCTATATCCGCGAGAAACTCAATAAGATGCTTGAGAAGCATGAAGAGGCAGAGATATTTATTACTCAAGGTTATATCTGTCGCAATGCATACGGAGAGATAGATAATCTTCAGCGTGGAGGTAGTGATTATACTGCTTCTTTAATTGGTGCCGCGACTCTTGCGGAAGAAATTCAGATTTGGACAGATATTGACGGAATGCACAACAACGATCCTCGTTATGTTGAGAAAACCTCACCGGTGCGTTCACTTCATTTTGAGGAGGCAGCCGAATTAGCCTATTTTGGAGCTAAAATTCTTCATCCAACATGTATTCTACCTGCTAAATTAAATAACATTCCAGTCCGTCTGCTTAACACAATGGAACCAGAAGCTCCCGGTACACTTATTTCCAACAGTACTGAGTTTGGAAAAATTAAAGCGGTTGCCGCTAAAGATGGTATCACCGCTATTAAAATTAAATCGGGACGTATGCTTTTGGCATATGGATTCCTGCGTAAAGTATTTGAAATATTTGAGAGTTATCAGACTTCAATTGATATGATCACTACCTCTGAAGTAGGAGTGTCGGTTACTATTGACAACAAAAAACACCTGTCTGAGATTGTTGATGATCTGAAGAAATTCGGTACTGTAACAGTGGATGAAGATATGGTGATTATTTGTGTTGTGGGTGATTTGGAGTGGGAGAATGTGGGCTTCGAGGCTAAGGCATTGAATGCTCTTAAAGAGATCCCAGTTCGCATGATTTCATATGGTGGAAGTAATTATAACATCTCATTCCTTATTAAAGCATCTGATAAGAAGCGCGCTTTACAACTGTTGAGCGAGAATCTGTTTAATTAATATAGACCCGGAAATTGCTGAATTGTCCTGTCCGATGGTTAAACGGTTATCCGCCTTTATCCAATGGAACTAAGCGGACAACTCAGCAATTTTTCAATAAAAAGAGTTTTCAACCTAACGCAACAACCACCCATGGATTTAAAAGGATCTTTTCCTATTGAGCAATTCAAACAAATTGAAACCCCTTTCTATTTTTACGATACGAACCTTCTTCGTCAAACGTTGGGAATCATCAGAAAGGAGTCGTCTAAATACGGATATCATATCCATTACGCCGTGAAGGCGAATGCCAACTCCAAACTTCTCTCTATTATTCGTGAGAACGGTTTAGGAGCTGATTGTGTGAGTGGGGGAGAGATTCGTGCGGCACTCAAAGCCGGATTTCCTTCAGATAAGATTGTTTTTGCCGGAGTTGGAAAAGCGGATTGGGAAATCAATCTTGGACTTGACCATGATATATTCTGTTTCAATGCTGAGTCGGCAGCCGAATTGGAAGTAATCAACGAATTGGCAGGGCTGAAAGGAAAGATAGCCCGAGTGGCCCTTCGCGTTAATCCTGAGGTGGATGCCCATACTCATCACTATATCACCACAGGATTGAAGGAAAATAAGTTTGGAATCAATCTTTCGCAGCTTGAATTGGTTGTTGACGCGCTTCAATCGATGAAAAATATAGAGTTGATAGGATTACACTTTCATATAGGTTCTCAAATCACTGACCTGACCGCGTTTCAAGGTCTATGTTCGAGGGTTGAGGAGATTCAGAAATCTCTTGAGCAACGTCGAATCACCCTTCAGGGAATCAACTTTGGGGGTGGATTGGGCATCGATTATCACCACCCCAACCACAATCCCATTCCCGATTTTGAAGGGTACTTCCGTATCTTCAGCAAGCATTTTAAAGCACGTCCCAATCAAGAAGTCCATTTTGAACCGGGCCGTTCGGTAGTAGGTCAGTGCGGTTCGTTGATCACAAAAGTCCTCTACGTAAAGGAGGGTGCCAGCAAACGTTTCGCCATTGTCGATGCCGGATTTACCGAGCTGATTCGTCCGGCGTTGTACCAAGCGTTTCACAAGATCGAAAACCTTTCCAGTGAGGCTCCTGTGACTGAATACGACGTGGTAGGACCTATTTGTGAATCGAGTGATAGTTTTGGTAAAGCTATCGGACTGAATGAGGTGAAACGTGGTGATTATTTTGCTCTTCGTTCCGCCGGAGCTTATGGAGAGATTATGGCGTCGCAGTACAATTGCCGTACCTTGCCTAAAGCCTATTTCTCAGAAGATTTTTTATAATAACAATAACGTGTTGACCGATTCTCTATTTCTATATCAAGTGGAAATGGAGAATCGTGAAACATCACAATTCAATATATCCAAGTGGCCAATTCTGTCTATCCCATATTTGACAAGAATGTACTCGAGTTCATCACCGTAGCACTCGAGTATTGTCGTTTAGTGGAGAATGTCGCTACGTTTAAGAAGAAAGAATTCGCTGAGAAACTAACCCGTATATTTCCCCTTCTGTACCTCAAAGCAACTCTGTTGCCTGTTGCTGAAACTTCGGAAGTCTTCCTCGAACAATTTGTGAGTGAAGAGCAATACGAGAGATTGAGAACGGCTATTCTTACATTGCTGGAGGATGATGATGCGTATCTCGATACACAAGTTGAAGATATGAAATATAGCGAAACACCTATCTGTTGTTCGATAGCCGAAGGGGTAGCCGATATTTATCAGGATGTGAAAAACTTTGTGGAGGTATATCGACTCGGAGTAGAAGAGTTGATGAATGAGGCATTAGTAGAGATTACGTATAACTTCAAGTCCTATTGGGGACAAGTACTTGTGAATGTCTTACGACCACTACACGGGCTTTGTTATGCAGAAAGAGAGGACGAAGCATCAGATAACGACGAACAGTATTGAAAACAACTATAACTAAAGAGGAGATAGCACAACTTCCCGTTGTGTTGTTCGAAGGGCGCATCATTACCCTCGACTCAATGAGTGATTTGGAAAGTGCGGTGGCATACCTGTCCGCGCAACCCATGATCGGAATTGATACCGAGACGCGTCCCGCGTTCAAAAAGGGAGTTGTTTACAACGTCTCCTTGCTACAGATATCCACATTAGACACCTGCTTTTTATTCAGATTGAATCGGATTGGTTTTCCTTCATCTCTTATTGATCTTTTTGAATCCAAATCGGTAAAAAAGATCGGACTGTCATTGCAGGACGATTTCGGTAAACTCAAGAAGATGGGCTCCTTCAAAGAGCAATCTGTTGTTGAGTTGCAACAGTTTGTTAAGAAATACCAGATAGAAGATATCAGTTTGCAAAAAGTATATGCTCTTTTGTTTGATCAAAAGATTTCTAAGTCGCAACGTCTTACCAATTGGGATACCGATGTGCTTACCGAGCAGCAAAAAAGATATGCCGCGACCGATGCTTGGGCCTGCCTCCGCATCTACAACGAATTGTTGAACAACCACAATCCGTTGGTATAATAATTTCCTGATTATACAGTTCTACTATACATTTATTGATCTTCACTCCTAATTATCTATTCAGATGTCATATCCTCGTCTTTTTCTCAAACCCGGTAAGGAAGAATCTTCCAAACGATTTCATCCCTGGATTTTTTCCGGAGCCATCATGCGTGCCGACTCTGCGGTTGAAGAGGGCGATATTGTGGAGGTATGCGATAGCAAAGGAAATTTTATAGGAGTAGGACACTCACAGATAGGGAGCATCGCGGTTCGTA
>JBKEBB010000175.1:0-4784 GCA_047972845.1 Bacteroidales bacterium | reverse complement strand
CACAATGTAGTACTTTAAGCTTGCCTCTCAGAGGCAAAATACCGATTATACGATTAGGCCCTTTAGATAAACAACTGAACTTTTTTCCACAATCATGTATTATATATAGAATTCAACGATTTCTCTTTTTATAAACGGATCCACGATTAAACGATTAAACGCCTCCCCGTTTCTTCAACGATTCCACCTCTTACTAACCGATTTCACAATTAAACGATTACACGATTTTTGTAAACGATTCCGCGATTAAACGATTACACAGTTCCCCGATTCCCCGCTTCACCATTTTATATAGACGCTTCCACAAATCCACATTTTGTTCAACGATTACACGATTACACGTTTCTTCCCCGCCTCAACGAATCAACGAATTAACGAATCAACAATCTTATAAACTTTTCACCATCTCCTTAATCTCACCAACTACTCTCTCAATATCTTCATTCGTCAAGATCGAGCCGGAGGGGAGGCACAATCCGCGATCAAACAGATCCGAGGAGGTGCCGTTTTCATAGCGTGGCGCATCGGCAAACACAGGCTGCAGGTGCATCGGTTTCCAAAGCGGACGGCTCTCTATATTCACCGTGTCAAGACCTTTTCTGAGATCTTCTCGATCTATTCCTGCCATTTGTTTGTCAACCAACACACAGGTCAGCCAGTAATTCGACCGAAATCCCTCCGACGGTTGTTGCATCACCGTCACTCCCGGGGTTCCTTTCAATCCCTCTGTATAGAGGTCATGAATGGCACGTCGTCTTGCCACGTGGTGTCCCAACACCTCCATCTGTCCGCGACCTATTCCGGCACAAATATTACTCATCCGGTAGTTGTAACCAATCGCCGAATGTTGGTAGTGAGGCGCTTGATCTCTTGCCTGAGTAGCGTAAAACATCACCCGCGCAGCACTTTCTTTCGAGGGACACACCAGCGCGCCCCCCCCTGAGGTGGTGATCATCTTGTTGCCGTTGAACGACAACACCCCGTATTCACCCATCGTCCCACATTTTCGCCACACTCCCTCCGCTGTGCGGTATTCACTGCCCAATGCCTCGGCAGCATCTTCCACCACCGGAATTCCATATCGGTTGGCAATGGCAGTGATCTCCGCCATCTTGGCAGGCATACCGTAGAGATGTACCGGAATAATCGCCTTGGGCAATTTTCCCGTCTGCTTCAGACGATCTTCGATAGCCACCTCCAACAACACCGGGTCCATATTCCATGTCTCCGCTTCCGAATCCACAAACACCGGAATAGCCCCCAAGTAGGTGATTGGGTTAGCCGATGCCGCGAAGGTAAACGATTGACAGATCACTTCATCACCCGCTTTCACGCCAAGCATCACCAGAGCAAGATGGATCGCCGCCGTACCGGCAGAAAGAGCCACTACATGGTGAGGCGTTGAGTCGTTCAGTTGTTGATCCGCTGTTTTGGATATAAACTGTTCCAGATCATGCTCAAACCCATCTACATTAGGTCCCAGAGGCACCACCCAATTGGTGTCAAACGCCTCTTGAATATACTTCTGCTCGCCCCCGCCCATATGCGCTAAGGAGAGCCATATTTTTTTATCCATAACTATTCTTTGTTATATCTCAATACTTTTGCCGGATTCCCAACCACTACAGAGTACTCTGGGACATCCTCTAAAACAACAGCACCCATTCCAACAAAACTATAATCTCCGATCTTAACACACTCTCTTATTGTCGCATTACTCCCAATGTGTACCCCTTTTCCTACATGAACATGTGCTCCGACTACAGAATTAGTCGCAATTGATGCATATTCATCCATAAAAGAATTATGCCCAAGAAACGAATTCGGCAGTAAAATACAATTATCAGAAACCGTAGTATCAGGGCTCAGTTGAGAAAGGGGAGCAAATAAAACACCATTCCCAATTTTACAATATCCTTTGGGTACAATTGCAGTTGGGTGAATTAAGTTGATAAACTTATTTTCAGGTATGTTTAAGGATTTAATTTTAGCATATGCTGCTTTCTTATTTTTCATAACTATGTATGCAATAAATACATATGTATCATCATCCGCTATAAACTTATGAACATCCTCAGATGTACCTATGACCTTTATTTTTCTCTCAAAATCACCAATTTCTTTACCAATTGGTTCATTATCGTTCAAAAAACCAAGGATTTCCAACTCTTCATATTGATCAATTATCGATGCTGCAATGAGTCCAATACCAATTCCACCCATTACAACTACTTTTTTCTTATTCATATAATTATTAATTATTTTTTAATAGCATATAGTTCTATGCAATTAGATAATTATCTACTCGAATCTGTTTAATCGCTTTATCTATACACATTCATTTCAGATTAAAATACATCTAATTATACCCATTAAATCGTCTTTCTCCCTCTTTCTGAGAGAAATTAATATCTTTCCGTTGAATAACATTTTTGATAGTTCCAAGAACAATGTTTACGTCAAGCATAAACGAAAGATGGTCCACATAGTAAACATCATATTCAAACTTCTTAGTCCACGAAATTGCATTTCGTCCGTTTACCTGAGCTAAACCAGTTACTCCAGGTCGAACATCATGACGACGAGCTTGTTCTTTTGAATAAAGGGGTAAATATTCAAAAATAAGGGGCCGGGGGCCTATTAAACTCATTTGACCTAAAAGGACATTTATTAGTTGAGGTAATTCGTCAAGAGAGGTTTTACGCAGAAATCCTCCTACTTTTGTTATTCTCATGCTATCGGGGAGCAATTTCCCATTATCATCACACCTATCATTCATTGTTTTGAATTTGATAATACAAAATCGGTGTCCCTTAAAGCCTGGTCTGGCTTGCAAGAAAAAAGGAGTACCTCTATTTGCTATCAGTAGAAGAACCGATATAATGGCTATAACAGGCGCTAAAAATAACAAAGCTGTCAAAGAAACTAGTATATCAATAACCCGTTTAAAGAAAATCCTATACATACTATAC
Organism: Bacteroidales bacterium; assembly: GCA_047972845.1. Classification (GTDB taxonomy): domain Bacteria; phylum Bacteroidota; class Bacteroidia; order Bacteroidales; family JBKEBB01; genus JBKEBB01. The sequence goes on along the minus strand of JBKEBB010000175.1, from coordinate 1,812 downwards.
TCCTTTTTTCCTTTCAATCAATTCCTGCTTATGAATAATGTCTTTTGCCATCTTAATCATAGGAGGACCTATAAATTTATTATCCTTAACAGCAACCCCCTTGCCTTCTTTGACAGCTTCCTCGGCAAGAACAAGCATCTCTTTCGCCCAATCAACTTGCTCGGGACTGGGAGAATAGTATTGATGCACCAAAGGCAGTTCCTTCGGATTGAGTACAAGCATCCCTTCGTATCCTAACTGCTTGGATATATTTAGATTTCGCTCCAAATCTTCTAAATCATGAACACGTATATGAACAGTATCAATCGGAATAATTCCAGCAGAACGGGCAGCGATGGCAATCATCGATCGGGCCACATAAATACTGTTTCCCTGAATGTCGTGCATCCCTTTCAGATCCGTCATATAATCCTCACATCCGAAAGCTATACCCACTACCCGATTGGGACAAGCACTGCAAATTTCACTCAAATTCATAACCGCTCCCGTTGTTTCAATTAGTGGGATGAGTTTGAAGGTGCTAATCGGAAAGCCCTTTTCGTATTCAATTGTTTCGAGCAACTTCCCAACGAAATAAATATCTTCGCCCTTCATCGCCTTTGGATACATAAATCCGTTCACCCCTTCGATTGTCAACTGATACAAGTCTTTGAGCAGATCTCCGCTTTCACGATCATTCACTCGGGGAAACACAGTTCTCCCCTTAAATTTCCCTTCGGACACATACTTAATGATATTATCCCTGGCAATTTGCTTATTTGAATGAGGTTGAACCGAATCCTCAATATCAAAAAGTAACACATCCGCGTCAATCTCTTGGGCTTTATCCATAAAACGTTTGTTATGAGCGGGAACAAACATTAGACTTCTGAATAGCTTATCCATACGTGTATTATTAATCATTACTACCTTTCTTTACCAACACATTTCTACGAAATGAAATAACGTCCTCCCCACGTTGATTGTATCCCACTGTTTCAACATAAACCACTCCACGATCATTTTTTGTACTCGATTCCCGTTTACTAATGATCCTAGTTCTGGCATAAATAGTGTCTCCTACAAACACCGGATTGAGGTGTTTCACCTCTTCATATCCCAAATTTGCAATTGCCTTTCCACTCACATCAGGAACAGTCATTCCAACAACTATTGAAAAAACCAAGGTGCCAACCACCAACAACTGTCCATGCTGGTTCTTTTGAGCATAGTCAAGATTGGTATGAACCGGGTGATGATTCATTGTTAATAGAGAAAACAGGTTATTATCACTTTCAAAAATGGTTTTAGAGAGTGAATGTTCGATGACAGAGTCAACCTCAAACTCCTCAAAATACAATCCTAATATACTTTTTTTCATGAATAATCATTTATTTATCTTTGAAGCAATAGTGTTGTAAGCAACCTCAATTCTCATGTTATTTTCCAGAAAAGATCGTCCATTCAAGCCCATTTCATTACGAAGATTCTCATCACTATATAGTCGATCAAAATTTTCTATCATAGTCTTAATATCTCCAGCAAAGTTCCATAAACCTAAATGATACTGTTCCAAAATTTGTCCAAAATCAGTTGCTGAATCTATAGATGCAAGAACTGGAATTGCAGCTTCATGATAAGCCATTGTTTTACTTGGAATATTGGGTATTGTAAAACGTTCGTTTAAACTGATAAGGCCTATATCACAAGCACATACAAGTTGTTGATAATCATGACGCGGTATTTTATCTTTAATCGCAATATTTTGAATTCCATTTCTAATTATAATAGATCTGATTATTTCCATTTGTGTACCAGAACCTATAAGTAGAA
>JBKEBB010000168.1:0-5144 GCA_047972845.1 Bacteroidales bacterium | reverse complement strand
GCCGTCGTGAAGGCGATATCGAGAAGGTATGGGCTGATCCTGACAAGGCGAACAATGTATTGGGATGGAGAGCCGAGTCGTCTGTGGAAGATACTTTAGTATCGGCTTGGCGTTGGCAACTTCGTCTTCGTGAACGAGGTATTATGTAGTGATTTTATGATATAGCATAAAAAAGAGCCTTTCGATCATGTGTCGTAAGGCTCTTTTTGCATTCATATAATAGCGTTATTGCAGTGTCTTTATTCTCTTTTTCATCAACTCTACATCGCGCAGGGCGTTGCGGGGCAGCTCTTCGGTCGATTTGACAGACAACATCGTCGCGTAGGGTTCAATCACAATACCTGTTTCATTTATCTTTCCATCCTTCGATTGGATTCGTTTGAGGTCGAGTTTGAAGTGTTTGGCAATGAATTGATACATCGGAATACGTTTGTTTACTCCATAGTCGTGCTGATCGTTCGGCAAATGGGTCAATTCCACATTCTCGGTCTTTCCGTAAAGAGCATACCTGTTTTGCAGATAGGGGAATTCAATCGTGGGATTGTTGGCTGTCCAATCAGTACCGTCTGAGATAAGCAGTTGGGGACGTGGCGCGGTGAGTGCCGCTATTTCGGGATTGCAGGTGCGTATCCCGTTTTCAGGAAAGTGGATAGGTAATCCACTTTCACAAGCGCAACCCCCGAAGAAATGGGCTGAAACCATCACAGCGGGAACCGATAAGGCGATGCGATCGTCCAAGGCAGCCAGCAGAAACGACTGTGTTCCTCCTCCCGATGCTCCGGTTATTCCAATCCGTTTGATATCCACCTCTTTTAAAGTGGATACGAAATCAAGTGCGCGAATGCTGCTTAATGTCTGCATTGTGAGAGCAAACGGAGTGGCATGTTCGCTGGGAGTAATTTGGTAGATCATTTCGCCTTGAGCGAACATGTTGTAGCTGAAAACTACGCATCCCAACCGTGCCAGTTCGGCGCATCGTATTTGCTGATCCGCGCGGAATCGCCCCCAATCCGTAAAATCGTATTTTCCCAGATCGCCCCCTGTGAAGTGTCCGTGTGGACAAAGTATCGCCGGAACAGTTCCTTTTACCTTGACCGGTTTATAGAGGTTGCCGCCCAAAAAGACTCCGGGAATAACCTCAATCAAAACATTCTCGACTGTGTATTCCTTATAGGTGCGTTTCCCTTTGACAACCGGATTAAGGGGTGTCTTTTTGGGTAACGGTAGCAATCCCGTTTGCTTGAGAATGTTGTTTCGAATCTCTTTCCGTCTGTTTTCCCACGAGACGAGATCGCTGTACAGAGCGGTAAGCGTGTCCAGATGCGCCTGTCCCTCCTCAACCGAACGGATGTGGTATCTGAACGAACGTACTACATACTCATTTTCATTCAGTTTTTCAAACAGAAGATCGAATGGGTACAACAACGTTTCGAGGGTTGTCTCTATCTGATTGCCGATTTTCCACGAAGCGTATTCGATTGTCTTTCCATCCACTTCACGACCATATCGGATGGTTTTGCCAAACCGAGCAGCCACTTCGTCCAATGTTTCATTGAGTGATTTCCGATATACCTCTTGTATGGTTTGCGCGGTAACTAACGAGGAGCTAAGCAGAGCAATGATGATAATAGTAAGAATACGGTGCATGATTCGTTCGTGGATAAGTGGTTTAAAATAGGATTGGGTGTATGTGGATTGATCGATTAGTTGGTTATGCGAAAAAAAGATGGGCAATGATCAGTGCCGTCGTGATCCCGGCCAAGTCGGCAATCAATCCCGCGCTAACGGCGTAGCGAGAGTTTTTGATTCCTACGCTTCCGAAATAGACAGCCAGAATATAGAAGGTGGTATCAGTGGCTCCTTGAATGACCGAAACTGAATAGCCTACCAAACTGTCCACTCCGTGGGTTTTGATCGCATCCACCATCATTCCTCGCGCACCGCTTCCGCTCAGTGGTTTCATCAGAGCGGTTGGCAGCGCGTCCACAAACTCAGTGGACAGTCCGGTCAATCCCACCTCCCATTTGATCCCATCAATCAGAAGATCCATGGCGCCCGATGCTCGAAATACGCCGATACCCACCAATATGGCTATCAGATAGGGAATGATGGTCACAGCCACCTGAAATCCCTCTTTCGCACCATCGATGAACGCGTCATACACGTTTATCTTTTTCCTCACTCCTCCCAAAATAAATCCCATGATGATGGAGAAAAGCAGTAGATTGGAAAAGAGCGAAGAGTATATGGTTAGCTGATCTTTATCGAGGGTTAATAAAAAGGCCACCAGTCCGCCAATAATCGTGGTAAGTCCGCCGAGCCATGTGATCATGGTGCCGTTGAGCAGTGAGATTCGCTGCTTGTAGCACACAAACAAAATACCAACCATAGTAGAGACAAAAGTGGCAATCAGAATCGGAAGGAAGACATCTGAAGGATTTGTTGCTCCTAACTGCGCTCTATAGACCATCACCCCAACCGGAATGAGAGTCAGTCCTGAGGTGTTGAGGGTAAGAAACATGATCATAGCATCGGAGGCCTTCTCTTTGACGGGGTTCACCTCTTGCATTTCGCGCATGGCTTTCAGACCAAGTGGGGTGGCTGCATTGTCCAATCCCAGCATATTGGCTGATAGATTCATGAAAATGGAGCCCATCGCGGGATGGTTTTTAGGAAGAGAGGGGAATAGTTTAACGAAGAAAGGCGATGTGAGTCTGGCAAAAAAGGCCACGACTCCGGCTCGTTCTCCAATCTTCATTAGTCCAAGCCATAGAGCCAGTACCCCGGTTAATCCCAAGGAGAGTTCAAAAGCGGTCTTTGCCGAATCAAAGGTAGAGTTCATCACCAAACCAAACACTTCCGTGTCTCCCCAAACGATTGTTTTGAGGAGTGCTATGACGAAGGCAATCACGAAAAAGGCTATCCAAATGTAGTTTAGTACCATTGGTCGGGATTAATGCGTGGCGTAGGTGTATCGATCGGTTTGGTTCAATCTCTTCTTTTTAGTAGTGAATAGCTGCTCGATTGGCAAGAATTGTCTATTCCGACTGTAAAGTAACCGTTTTCTGCTTGTTTCTGCAAGAGCCAAAAGGATTTGATCGCTAAAAAGTGAGGCGTAAAGCAACGAACGACCATTCAATCTCCAAAATAAACTTCCTCTGAATGTTTTTGATTTTATATGCGTACCATTAGTTAATGGGAGTACTGATATTTGTGAGAAGAAGTCGATGTATTAATAAAATGGATTCGTCTGATTGATATTGCGGTGTACATGGGATATAGCCGCGCTGTACACCACAACCCGCTATCGTGTACACCATAATTCGTTCCGGTGTACACCGGAACTTGTATAGGAGGGATTGTACGGATTAGTAGGATGGGTGCCGACAGACTATCGTACACTACAATCGAATCAATCGAAATAATCCTTTTCTGACGGATCACTTTATCGACGTTGTTGTATAAGATCACTGCATCTGGCTGCGAGGCTTACTTTCTGATAAACAGACCTCTTTCGTTTATGCTTCTTGAAGGAGTGTGTCGCCGAGTTTTGGGTAAGTAGTGGAGTGGATGTTTATACCTCTTGTTTTTCATGATTTCGACTGTTAATTCTACAATTTTTTCCCCGCATGGTATTGTTGGAATAAAAAATGTAAGTATCTTTGCACCGCAAACGCGAAAGTAGCTCAGTTGGTAGAGCATAACCTTGCCAAGGTTAGGGTCGCGGGTTCGAGTCCCGTCTTTCGCTCAAATAGGCGGCACGAGAGTCGCTTTTTTTGTAGAAAAGTACTGGCCCAGATGGCGGAATTGGTAGACGCGCTAGTTTCAGGGACTAGTGTCAGCAATGATGTGCAGGTTCGAGTCCTGTTCTGGGTACTTGAATAGTACTGATTAAGAATGGCGAGGATTTGAACTTAAAATGATCCTATCTAACAAGGCGCTTCACTTTTCTACAATGCAGAGAAATTATTTACCCAGGTGGTGGAATTGGTAGACACGCTACTTTGAGGGGGTAGTGCCGGTTGCGGTGTGTGAGTTCGAATCTCATCCTGGGTACCAACACAAAACGCTGATAGTCTTGAAAAAGATTGTCAGCGTTTTGTTGTTAATAGCCTTGTTTGACTTAATTTGTCTCTATTGGTTTTCGACGTGGGTTAAGTTTTACCTACGATACAATAAATGAGGGACTCCTTTGCCTGTTTGTCGGCAAGGGAGTCCCTCTTTACGATGTAATCCGATTAGTTAGTCTTCAATTACAACACGGAAGCCGACGTTGTAGGGTTTTTGAAGAGGAAGAAAATATTTTCTATACGAGGCGGTGGCATATTTGGGATGCTCTTTCCACGATCCACCACGAACCACTTTGTACTCCGATGTCGCTTTGTTTTTATCGGACAATGGGTAGGGGAGATAGTCGGAGCGTGTCCACTCTGCCAGATTTCCGTGCATATCATACAGTCCGAATGGATTGGCTTGATACGATCCCGGATTGGCAACAATCATATGACCATCATCCACACTTTCGATCTTCGGCAAGAAGGTGTAGTATTTATACCAAAACGAAGAAGGATCCATTGGTTGCGGATCGACTCCGATTACCGCCATCTTGGTGGTCTGTTTATCGGCAAAGTTTTCAAAACGTCCGAAGTCGGTATTGATATTTCCATACCAAAAATCGTCCGCGCTTCCGGCACGACAGGCCCATTCCCACTGTGTTTCGGTGGGGAGCATTACCTTCTGTCCGGTCTGTGCGCTCAGTTTGTTGCAGAAATCGTCCGCGTCGATCCAGCTCACCCTGCTTGCAGGTTGTTCGGGCAGGTTGGCGGGGTAACCTTCGTTGACGTGGTCTTTCCACTGTTGGTCGATAAATCGACTGTCGTGCGAGGGAACAAGCGCTCTCATCTGCTCGTTGGTTATCTCTTTCTCAGACATCCAGAAGGCCTTCTGAACGTTGGCTTTGAACGCTGGGGCATAGTTGCTGTTCTTCTTATTCTTTCCCATGAGAAATTGTCCGGCAGGGATACGAACGAACGTAAGCGATACACCCGGAGCTATTTCAACTACTTTCTTCTCTTGCACTTTCAGATTGGTAGCGATAAACTCCTTCGCGTTGAAGGGGAATCCTTTTAATGTCACCTCCTTGT
>JBKEBB010000134.1:0-15912 GCA_047972845.1 Bacteroidales bacterium | reverse complement strand
ACCTACAGTTTATCACCTTCCTGGTGAATGTAATGATGGCGATGTACAAAAACAACGGACTATTAAAAGCATCGATAAGTACCGCGACGAACGCGCACCGTCTGGGAGCGAGCGAAGCACCTCCTGCCATCATGTCGATATTCCTCGGCAAACAGATCAACGATGTGCTGAACAAGCTCGAAGCGTCTGACTCGAAAGAGGCTGTATTGATGCAGGACGGAAAGGTAGGACTTAACACTGGTATCACCTATTTGCCTGAGATCTTACTTGACAATACCGACCGCAACCGCACCTCTCCTTTCGCCTTTACCGGCAATCGATTCGAGTTTAGAGCAGTGGGTTCGTCCGACAACTGCGCCGCGGCGTTGATCGCGCTCAATAGCTCTGTCGCGGCACAACTTCAAGAGTTCAAACAAGAGGTGGACGCTCTTATGGCTAAAGGGACCGGCAAAGATGAAGCCCTATTCAGTATCATTAAGAAATACATCAAGGAGTCTCGCCCTATCTTGTTTGACGGAAACGGATACAGCGACGAGTGGAAACAGGAGGCGGCTCGCAGGGGATTGGACTGCGAAACCAATGTGCCTTTGCTATTCGACCGATACCTCACACCCGAGAGCATTGAGCTCTTTTCTCGTACATGTGTGATGAATGAGGTGGAACTACACTCTCGTTGCGAAGTGAAATGGGAAACCTATACCAAAAAGATCCAGATTGAAGCACGTGTATTGGGCGACTTGGCAGTAAATCACGTGTTGCCTACGGTAGGGAGATACGAATCGCAGTTGCTGGACAAAGTGTATAAAGTGAAGTCGATATTCACTCCCGAGAAGGCGGAGAAGATTGCGGCGCAAGACATTGCCACGATCGAATTCATCGCTGAAACAGCGTGCGAAATCAAACAGAAATGTGATGAAATCAACGAAGCTCGCCGCATAGCCAATACAATTGACCACGAACGTGAGAAAGCTCTACAATACCACGACACGGTGACACCGTTGTTGGATGAGATCAGACGGTTGTGTGATCGATTGGAGTTGGTAGTGGACGACGAGATGTGGCCATTGCCTAAATACCGCGAATTGCTCTTCATTCGTTAAGAGTAGTTGAGTGAAAGAACAAAATATCTATCAATAAAAAAACGGGGTCTGTACGTACAGATCCCGTTTCTTATATCATCGTAAGAAATTCTTTTATCCTTTTAATTGGGCGATCAACAAGTCGTGACCTTCACAACTCACCACATATTTTCGCTGGGCGGTTTCGATCAACACAAGCCCCTTCTCGTGGGTGGCATAGGCAAAGTACTTACCCACCGAACGGTTGTAGAACCACATCAGATACCCAAAGAACCCACCGCTTCCCCAAGTACGTATTGATCCTTTAAAAGAGAACTCCCCAACATAGATAATATCGGCACGGGCAATACGCTTGGTTTTACCTATACACTGAATGATGAGCTCGTCGTCTGTTACAATGATCGACTTAGGAGAGTAAACCACACAACTCGACAACAGAGCAATTACACTAATAAGAATCGCTTGAACAATTATACTTCCTGAAATATCTTTAAAAACAGGAATAAAACAAAGAAGTATAATACCAAGTGTGAGAAATGTCATAACCTTCACTTGATTACTCCAGACACATCGATAGTAGGTTGGTTTCATGGCTTCAATTATAAAAAAACTGCTGAATTATCCGAAGTGTACTGTTGAGAACATCAACACTTCGGCAATTCAGCAGTGTATAAAATGGAATTACTTCAACAGTTCAACAATCTTAGCCTCCAGCTCTTCTCCATGAAGATCCTTGGCAACGATAGTTCCCTCTTTATCCAACAGAACAGTGTGGGGGATACCACGAACAGCATATACCTTAGCACCTTCCGATTCCCAATATTTAACGTCGGACATTTGTGGCCAAGTGATTTGAAGATCGGCGATTCCTTTGATCCATGCCTCTTTGGTACGATCGAATGACACACCAACAATTTCAAAGTTCTTAGTTTTGTATTTGCTGTACAAAGCCACCAAGCCAGGCATTGACTCACGACATGGAGGACACCATGATGCCCAAAAGTCGATCAACACCACTTTTCCTTTTCCTGCATAATCACTGAGGGAAACACTCGTACCTTCTGGATTATCCATGGTCAGATCTACAAACTTATTACCCACAGCCACAGCATCCATCGCGTCAAGACGGCTTTTGATTCGTGCCACGTTTTCGTCGTTTAAAAAAACATCCCCTGCTCCTACGAGTAACTCTTTCTGCTCTTCGGGAGTGAAAGTAGCACGATAAATGTGATAGACATACGCTCCAAGCACATTGTTATTGTTGGCTTTGATCAGCTGTAAAGCCTCCGCTTTGTGAGCATCCACTCCGTCAGCAGAGCATTTAACCAAAAACTGAGTCAACGAATCAGTCAACACGGTACCTGCCACTTGTGAGTTACTGTCAAGAGTAGCCACCAATTTACCATTTTCAAGAATGAAAACAGCGGGAGCTAAAGCAACATCTCCTTCAGCTTGCATATTGAGAAAACGCAAAGCGGGTTCGGTCTGAACACCCTTAAAGGTGAATTTTCCATCTGTAACAGTGGTACTGTCCACATTCACATAGGAGCGGGCAACCATCTGTTGCATATAAACTGTCTTACCTTCAAACGCAGAGTTGGCGACAGTTCCATCAATCGTGTAGGAGGGCTTCTCAGCACATCCCACCATTAGTGCGGCGACTAATAAAGAATAGAGTACTTTTTTCATTGTGATCATATTAGTTTTTATGGTTTCTCAGTAACCGACTTCGATTACAATAACCGTTTAACAACCACAAATATAATCGACTTTTTTCAGAAACAGATATCAAATACTAAAAAAAGGAAACAATTTCCCTCAGAACAATCCAAGGTATATGGCAACTATATACTACTATTGAACTAAAACAACTCCATTTTATCTATTTTGTTTTGATCTCGGAAAGAGTTTGAGAAATCGCTTCCACATCTGAATCATGTGGATAATTACTACGAATACAAAGAGATGTCCGATGAAGTGATGCAATTCTTTCAGATAAACCGGGAATCCCGACAGGAACAAAGATATAGAGACAATCATTATGAGATAAAAGAGGAGAGTCAGTGTGGTGATCTTATTTTTCATCACAACGCTCTTTTTCTTCAGAGACAAGGCAAAACGTCCATGTTGGAAAAGATGAATACTCATCAATCCAATCCATACAAATCCCATAGTACAATGAGAAGTAGTCCAATAGTTTTTAGCATCGTCCACCGCGGAGTATAACCAAGAAAGCAGAAAAAAGAGAATCATTAGGAGATCGATCGCGGCCTTTGCCCACTTTGCTGAGAAGTCAATTTTCATCGAGTTCCTCCTTTCCTACCCAAAGAGGAGAAAACTCCCGCGGGACATTCATCCATACACGCGAGACAACCGACACAATGATCCGGATTCTTTATCACCACATGTCGGTGCCACAAAAACTCAACCCTTCCTAATACACCCTTCGGACATGTAGAGATACATCTCCAGCAAGCCTCGCATCTGCGAGGATCGATCGACACAAAGCTTGTTTGGTGTCGATCATTCATTCGCTTGCCAATATTCATTTGTCTGTAATTTTGGATGCAAAACTACAGGCTATCGAAGCGCGCCACAATGGATAAACCGGGGTAAGAATTGGACTATTCGAGGAATTGCGCCCTAAACTGAACGGGAGAGATCTTAGCTGATTTAGTAAAGAAACGGGTAAAGTAGGCCGAATCAGGGTATCCCAGCACATACGAAATCTCTTTTACACTGAGGTTTGTATAATAGAGCATACGTTTGGCGTGAATCATCACCTCGTTGGCGATACATTCACCAACAGTCAGTCCAACTGTCTTCTTTACCGCCTCATTGAGATACACAGATGAGATACTCATCATTGACGCATACTGAGATGGACGTTTTACAGTGGCATAGTGAGCAGAAAGCAGGGATTTGAAGCGGAAAGTGATAGCCGCGAAACGGTTGGTCGAGACAGTCGGGAGTCCCTCACTGTAAAGATCGGCTATCATTCCGATATATACATGGAGCATATCATTTAGGAGACTCTTCGAGAGGGCATTTTTTTCAGAACAGTATCGTTTATAGATGGTAGATATGCAGAATTTCAATTCCTCGGCACTCTCATCCGACTGTGTACTCTCATAATTAAGGAATGATGCCTTTTCAAAGATTGATTTATATTCCTCCTTCACAAAGAGGGGATCAATGGCCAGAAACCAGCCACTGACTCCGCTATTTTGATTGAACGTATGCACCTGACCGGGAAGGATAAAACGGGCACATCTTCCCGATGCCAAACGTTCTTCAAAGTCAATCATTACACTAGTATTTCCCTTCTCCATCAATACAAAAATGAAGTAATCGTCTCTATGCGCATAGTCGTTTGACAGAGGCTGATCGGTCTCTTCAATACGTCGAATAAATATACCCTCAGGAAAGAATTCGGAAATCTTATGTGTAGGAATCGGGGTAGGCATGGAAGGTAAGGGATAAAAATCAATCTCTGTTAATCAGAATCTCATAGGGTAACCGTGCTTGAAGATGTTTCAATCGTTCAAACCCGCGAAGCTGTTGAATCAACGAATATTTCTCGCCCAAAAGCGCTTTACCCACGAAACTCTCCACATCTCCCGTCAAATCAGCGATCAACACCTCCATCCAATCTCTTTTCCGTGGATACTCTACCACCTGATAGTTCTCTACACTTGCCAATTCGGCCGCCTTCATTATGGCTTCGGGCATACCTCCGAGCGAATCGACCAGACCGATCTCCAATGCCTGCACACCACTCCAAACTCGCCCCTCTCCCACCGCACGGATTGAATCGGGATCAAGCGAACGTCCGTCCGCGCATCGACGAACAAACAGATCATATCCCCGTTGAACCGAAGCCTGCATAATCGACTGTTCACTCTGCAACATAGGACGGGTAAACGATGGGAAACCGGACAATTTGTTTGTTTTCACCTCGTCATACGCGATTCCGATCTTCTTACTCAGCCCCTCAACATTGGGAATAAGTCCGAAAATACCAATGGATCCGGTTATCGTGGTAGGATGGGCAAATATATAATTAGCATTGGAAGAGATGTAATATCCTCCCGACGCGGCATAATCGGACATGGTGACAACGACCGGTTTTTTTTGCTTCAACTCTTCGATCGCTGCCAATATATCTTCCGACCCTAAGGCTGATCCTCCGGGCGAATTAACTCTAAGAACCACACCCTTTACCGATTCATCGCTCTCCAGTTTTTTGATCTCTTCGCATAGTTTCTCAGATGATATTCCCTCATTGGGGTTAACTCCATCTATCTCCCCTACCGCATAAAGCAAAGCGATGGTCGATTCGGAAGAGGGTATATTAGTCGCGGAAAGCATTTTGCGGGGCGAAACCATACGAAGATCCTCGTCGGCTGACAAACCACAAAGATCCTTCAATCGAGACTCCACTTCAGACCGTTTTAGCAACTGATCGACCAACCCATGTCCGACATACTCTTCTGTGGGACGAAACAGTTGATTCTCATCGGCAAAAAAGGTTAGACTGTCTATAGAAATAGACCTGGACTTGGAGACTTTCTCCTGCATACTATTCCACAATGAATTGGCAAGCGATTGTGACTGCAAACGGTTGGCATCGCTCATTTTGGTCAACGTAAAGGGTTCGACGGCCGATTTAAAAGTACCGACACGAACAGTTTGCATATCCACTCCCACTTTATCCAACGTCTCTTTTAAGAAGACCTGCTTCATGGCAATTCCACTATAATCGAGCATTCCATTCGGATTGATAAAAACGGAGTCTGCAACCGTATTCAGAAAATATTCCGATTGGGAGATCACGTTGCCATAGACAATCACAAACTTTCCACTCTCCTTAAACAGAGCAAGCGCGTTGCGAATCTCTTCGGTCGATGCCAATCCCGAAATCAACCCGTCAGACTCAATATATATTCCTTCAATCCGCGGATCTACCGCCGCGATATTGATGGAAACCAATAAATCGTTTAACCCAAATTGGTTGAAGTTGTAATCGGACATGACAATATCTATAGGCGACTCTTCCACTCGTTCATACACCTCTCCACCCAAATCGAGGTGCAAAATAGAGTTGGAACGGATAGGCACCACATTCTTGGTCTGATAGAGCGCCACGGACATTACACCAAATATGGATAGGAAGAAGAGAAGCGTGAGTGCAATCATTAGTCCGAAGGCTGAAGCAAAAGCAAATTTAAAGAATTGTTTCATAGAAATATTTGTTCTTATAGTAAGGTGTATCGAATACAAAACCGGATCAAACAGTCATACTCACGAAAGAGTGGGAGCAATTCGACTCGCATGTATGTTTCAAATTCAAAGCATTCATTCAAGTTTGTGCTATATCAAATGGCCTTCCTCAAATAGATTAGATGAAGGCTCATTATTACTCGTGCAAAGTAACTAAATATCATCAACACATTGTAACTCTTTTGAGAAAATAATTTTAAATAGTTATGAGCAACTCACACAATCAAAATTTCAGTTGGGTAAAGTCGATCAAATATCGTTGTTTATAGGCTATACAAGGAAATTTATGGAACTGACACAGCACTCTTCATCTTCTCTTTTTTTTCATTTCTACTCATAGAGTCGGATATTAGCAGTAAGTTTGCCACTTAAAATGGCAGCTACATGTATTGATATCTCCTAATAGACATAATACAGAGAGGAAGAAAAATCAATTTATACAATCGCCCATGAGCCGCCCACATCCTTCAGAACACTAACTACATGAATATTCTTCATTTTATCAAACGTTTCGCGCTTCCATTCTCCATGTTGATAGGAGGAGCTCTTTATCCTTTTGCCAAATGGGTAAATCCACTGACTCCGGCACTCATCTTCGCGATGCTTCTACTCACATTCAGCAAAATGAAATTGAGCGACTTGAAGATCAAACCCGTGCACTATTGGCTGATCGCGATTCAGGTGATAGCAAGTCTCCTTCTGTATGGTATAATTAGACCGTTTAACGAGACGATCGCTCAAGGCATCCTGATCTGCGTGATGGTATCTCCTGCCACTGCCTCCCCGGTAATTACAGGGATGTTGGGAGGAAGTGTTTCCACTCTGACTACCTACATACTGCTTTGTAACGTGGTTGTATCACTCTACGCCCCTCTTCTTTTTTCGTTCATGGGCATGGGAAAGGAGTTGCCTTTTCATCTGTCGTTTCTCAACATCTTTGAGCAAATAGGAACTCTTCTTCTTCTCCCTCTGCTCGCCTCATGGGCTATACGCAGGTTCATTCCCGTTGTCCATCAAAAAATAGTATCTATCTCTCAACTCTCGTTCTTTTTATGGGCCTTCGCATTAGCCATCGTAACAGGGATGACCGTCAGTTTTCTGATCGAACATGGAATCAGCAATATACTTCTGGAGATAGGTCTCTTCGCCGCATCAATGGTGATATGCCTTCTTCATTTTGTGGTAGGCAGAAAGATTGGGCGTAAATATGGTGATCCGGTTTCGGGCGGACAAGCATTGGGACAAAAAAACACCATTCTTGCCATCTGGATGGCTCAGAGCTACATGAACCCATTAGCTTCAGTCGCTCCGGCAGCCTACGTACTTTGGCAAAATGTAGTCAACTCATATCAACTCTATCTTCGCGAGAAAGGTAAAGCATTGCCATTTTAAAATGGCTGTGATAGGCTGAAAAGAAACGAATATACGTTTTGAGCAAAAGGTATATTCGTTTTAGGTAAAAGGAGCAGACGTATTTATAAAAAGGTATATACGTTTTTCTGAATAAAAATTCACGCGTCGAAAACAGTATATTGTTTCATTGAGAAAACATAGCAATACCGAGCCAATCAGCCTCCTCTCAAACACCAGAATTCTACTCAATAATCACAACGATCGGATTGTCATGCTCTTTCAATCCTTTAAATAGCTTCTTTGCCTGAGAGTCTATCATATCCTTGTTTCGCTCCATCCAGTCCTTCACTTCCCACGCTTCGATCACCGCGCAGTAAGCTCCATTGGCCGATCCTTGAATCACAAATGGCATGAGGTGGGTAATGTCATTCCGAATTGAATCTCCTCGCATAGCCTTGGTATAACCCGTTCGCTTGTCATACACTCCGCAAAAAGCTTTTCGATACGTTCCATACCCGTAAAGTCCCTCATGAAAATGAAAATAGACCGTTTCGTCTCCTTCCAATACATAATCAACGGCCAGTCGATGCACACACAGATGAATAAGATAACGCTCATCGAATGGCCAATCCCACTTCCCTAAATCGAACGTAAGATACGGTTGTAACCCTTCGTTGGTTACATTATAGATAGTGTTCACAAAATCTTCCTTAAAACGGGTATATCCATCAAAAGTCCAAAGCATCGGAGTATCTTTAATAAAATAGAAACTCCGCTTATCATACCCAATTCGACGAAAATGTCCTCCAAATTTTGTATAAGTACCCAATACCACCTCATCATACTCCGCTCTTCGCTTCCATCCTGCGGGAGGCGGATTGTATTTGGTGAGATAGGCACGCTTGACCGTTCCATCGCTCATTGTTCGATAAAGTCTTCTGGGACGGTAAGAGATTCGACTTCTACTGTATGCATCGATCGTGTCTTGACGAATGTTGTAGTATATCAATTCTGTGTTGTCAGCATGAACACTATCAGGTAGCTCAAAATTGCGTTGAAACTCTCCTTGGAAATTATACTGCACCAGCTCACCGGAATGACCTTCAAAGTAAATAGTTTGGCTGGACTCATCAATCCAACAACTGAGCATCTTATACAAGTTATTATAGGCAGTGAGACTATCATTAAGGCTTCCGATAGTACGTATGTATTTGCCGGTTTTCCGATCAAACATTTTAAGGTTTTCTCCACGAGAAAGAACAAACAGGTAATCATTGGTTAGTTTTACCCGTGGAAGGGCTCCCAATTCGGATTGCTTGGTAGTTTCGAGTGGCACATATCGGATTGTAGCTCCTAAGTCGGAAGCCTTTATTTGAGTGAGCCGGGACATGGCTCTCCCAACTGTGACCACCGCCTTGTTGTAATCCTCGTCCAGCGATTCTTCTTTCCCACATGCCACAAATAGGCTTATTGATAGTAGAAAGATGTATAATTTGATAACTCCTATTCTACTCATTTCAATGATGTGTCGGGTGAAATAGTTCTAAACTGACAGGTATAGATAACCAATAGAAAATTGATATGAACTCTAAGAAAGAATGGAATAAGGGATGATGGGATTCGCGATCCAATTAATTCGAGGTAAAAAATCAGACGTTGAGTATCTAAATGAGATATTTTCATAGCATAAAGCAATTTGGGTATTTGACACCAATTGGACAACAAATAATATTCAACTAAATGGATATTGAGAGATAATCCATCCGGTCTGCAAATTAACTTAATTATTTTTCATCAAACCAACTACTTTGAATTAAATCTCCAACGAAATAATCATAATTAACATATGAAATGGAGAGAAACGGCTTGAATCTCCTATAGAAACGACTATTTCAACACGTAGAATCGACGCGTTTCTTCCAATGAAATGGTTGAAATATGGCGATTTTATTGTATTTTTGATCTTCACAAAACACTAACTTTCTATTATTTATTAATTATCAAGCACTTATTTTTTTGTTTATGAAAAAAACTTATTTGTCGCCTTACTACTGATTTGTTCAGTTGGGGCAGTTTCAGCCCAAGAAACCGGATTGGTGGATATTCCGGCAATCAACCCTGAGTATTTAAAGGATTCAAAGTATGTGGCATTCTCAAAGCATGCCAGTCAGTTTTCAATATTGCAAGCCAACTTCTGTGGTTTCTTGAAGCTGGCTTCCACAAGCACGTTAGGAGGATACAACATCACCGCCATTAAAATGTTCGATAAACAAAACAACACCTCAGCGGGTGCATTGCAGATTTCGCCCAACTCCGCCTCAGGCATTGGCGGAACAGCTACACGAGTATTAGGAGGAGTAACCAAAGCGGCCACATCAGGATTGGTAGATATAGGTGGGGCATCTCAAACTTTCTATGTGGACGAGTCGGAGCTGCAAACGGTTATTGACAAGCTAAAACAGATGAAAGAGCTTTCAACTACTACACCCTCAGGATATGTCACCTACACCTATGTATGTCAGGGAGGATTCAAAATCACCGCCGGATATAATATCACACTGAAAAAACCAATCTGGTTGGGAACGGTAGGAACAACCGCTGAACTTCCACTGGGAGATTTCTTGGATGAAATCATCACAATGTTTACCAAAGGACAAGAGTTCTTACGGAATGTAAAACTCTAAGGAGCATAAAAAGAGAGGGGCAACCAAATGATTTTACATCATCAAGTTGCCCCTCTTATTTATAAATGGCTATACCATTCTCTTTTTTACTCCCTACTAATCTGTTTCACCCCTTTTATTGTGCCGATCTTTCGTATTAAAGAATCGAGCGTAGAGGTCTCTTTCAACGCGATGGTTAATCGGCCTATAAATAATCCATCGTTGGAATCGATGTTTACACTCCGCAGCGAGATCTCTTTCTCCTTACTTATCAAAGAGGTGATATTGGTAATGATAGAGATATCGTCATTACCTACCACACGCAGATTGATGGTGTAAAAGTTGGATGATTGACCCGTCCATTGCACATCCTTGATTCGATATCCGAATCGGGATATCATTCCGGGCGCATTGGGACAATCCACACGATGAATCTTTAATCCGTTTGTTGACACAAAGGCGAATACATTATCCCCATAGATCGGATTACAACATTTGGCCAAACGATAATCAATTCCGCTAACGCTTTTATCCAGTATCAGCACATCGCTCTTCTGTTTGGGAATATGGCGTTCATCTTGAATGAGGACAAACTCATCGGCCGTTCGCTGTTCACTACTTTCAACTATATGGTTTTCCTTTCTCAGAATCTCCATATACCCATCAATCAATTGATTTATCTCCAATTGCTCCTTCGCTACGGCCGAAAAGAAGTGGGTAGCATTCTTAAATCCCTGTTTCTTTATCAATAAGGCGAGTATGGCTTCATCGGCATCAATTTTACGATTCTTCATTCTCCGCATGAAGGTCTCTTTGCCAAACTCCGCCTCTTTGTTCTCAATCTCTTTAAGTGTTTGACGAATCTTGCTTTTGGCCTTTTGGGTTGTAACAATATTCAACCAATCCTGACGGGGCGATTGAGAAACGTTCGTTTGTATCTCGACTTGATCTCCACTCGATAGAGTTTGCTTAATAGTCACATTCTTGCCATTAATCTTTGCCCCCACACATTTACATCCCAGATTGGAGTGTATCATAAAAGCGAAATCAAGTACCGTAGCTCCAATAGGAAGTTGAAAAAGATCCCCCTTGGGTGTAAACACATAGATCTCTTCGTTATCCAGTTGCAGTTTAAAGTTTTTGATCAGCTCCTGTGAATTCTGTTCGGCGTTTTCAAGTAGATCACGCACATTATCGAGAAACTGATCGAGTCCGCTCGACTCTTTTCCCTCCTTATAGCGCCAGTGGGCCGCCAATCCTCGTTCGGCGACATCGTCCATACGCTTGGAGCGAATCTGAATCTCGACCCACTTATTCTCGGGACCTAACACTGTGGTGTGGAGCGACTCGTATCCATTGCTTTTAGGAATGGAGAGCCAATCTCTCAATCGTTTGGGATTGGGTTGATACATGTCGGCGATAAGAGAATATACATGCCAACAGGCCGACTTCTCGGTTTCAG
The DNA here is from genome assembly GCA_047972845.1 of Bacteroidales bacterium. Taxonomy (GTDB): domain Bacteria; phylum Bacteroidota; class Bacteroidia; order Bacteroidales; family JBKEBB01; genus JBKEBB01. Next base: position 4,072 of record JBKEBB010000134.1, on the reverse strand, counting down.
GACTCGCGTCAATGATAATCCGAATGGCCAACAAGTCATAAATTTGCTCGATACCTACCTCTTGCTTGCGAATTTTATTCCAGATGGAGTGTATGGACTTCGGGCGGCCTTTTATCTCAAAATTCAATCCGGTTGTCTCTTGTATCTTCTTTCGTATCGGTTCAGTAAAGGCTTGTATATAGGATTCTCGTTCACTTTTCTTGGCCTTGAGTCGCTTGGCTATCTGACTGTAGATTTCTCGATTGGTGTATTTTAACGATAAATCTTCCAACTCAGTTTTAATCTTATACACCCCCAAACTATGCGCCAATGGAGCATACAAGTAAGAGGCCTCGTAGGCAATCTTACGACGAACATTGTCATCGGAGTAGTCTGCCAGCATACGCATCAACACAAGTCGATCGGCCAGCATGATCATGATCACACGAATGTCCTTAGCAAAAGTCAAAAGTAGTTTCCGAAAGTTTTCCGATTCTATAATGGGAGTCTTTTTGTAGAGCTTATCAATATTAAGCAACGAATCAATCATCTCCCATACTCCTTTATCAATAAGCTCTTCGGATTTGAATTCAACCTCTCCGTATGCACCATATAGCAAAGCGGCGGTGAGGGTTGTTTTATCCAAACCCAACTCATTGATAAGAATAGATGCCATTCGGCTCTTCCGCTCAATAATATTAAAGCCGTAATTATCTTTAGCACCTCCCCTATTCTCAATATATTGATTGGCGATTCGGAGAATAGAGAACAACTCCTCTTTGGTATAATATTCTACAGTCAGCCTTCTGAACTGCAGCAAAGAATAGTGGGGTGAGGTGATTATTGATTTGTTTTCGCTCATCTTAATCCATAAATCGTTTATTGAAAATCAAATAGCCAATATTAATACCGAAGTAGAAATTGTTCTTCGGATAGTTGTAATAGGAGGCAAACGCGCTGACTGTTATAAATGGAATTTCAAACACAACAGAAGCATCCACCAAAAAGTTTATCTTAGGAAAATAGTTGCCGTATTTACCACTACCGATAGCGGAAGTATATTCAATCTCTCTGATGGGAGCAAAAGCATAGAGCTCTGTTCTGATTTGAAAACGGTCAAACGGAGTAAAGATCGGTTTAATACCTCCGGCTATGTATCTATTTGCCCTAAAGGCATCGTTGAAAATAATCTTTGAATGAGGAGTGGGAGTGAAAGCGGGAGCCTGAAGCAGGTAGGCCGATTTGGTAAGATTAGCCTTCTTCATAGCATAAACTCCTTCGAATTGCATTCCAAGAGTAAACTTGCTCGAATTCGTAAAATATTTGTTTATACCAACCTTCAGTTGTGGCCAAATCATGTTTTGATCAGTGGGAGGGAGCTCCACATTGTTGGGGTTTCCCGGTCTGAATTTCTCTTTGCCTACAAAACCTTGAAGGATGAAATAATGATCCCCTCCTTCGATCGGATACATCCGCGACAGAATAGTATTATACTCAAATCCGATTTTCACACTGGCCAAATTGTAGATCGAACGGTCGAAATCATACAGATTAAATCCGCCTTGAGTCTGATAATAGCGATCAGTAAGAATAGCTAATCCCCCTCCAAGTACAAATTTAGCTCTATTGCCAACACCAATGGCATAGTCTCCTTTTAGGAAGAACTCCTCTTTTTCTACAAAAGAGGGGATATCATAGTTTAAGAATAGACGTTCATGTTCATAAAAGCGGGTTCTCGAGAAGTTCAAGGTAAACTTCAAATATTGGGGGACACGGGCTCGTATAAAGTATTGTGCCGACAACTGTGCATTGTTATACACATTACCGATCTGCCCCTGCAATTCATAATTCTGACTTATCTTTCCAATCTTATCATACAATAATCCCAAATAAACTTGATTGGCGTTCATAGAAGAGATGTTGGCTCCAAGCCCCAGTTTAAACTGATCTTTTATTTTCACTTTGGCATCGAGAGTAAACATCCCTGTACTCTTGTTGTATATGGCCTGAGGCATGATCTCTTCAATCTTAGGATCGGAAAGGGCTCTGAAATAGTTCACTTTGAATTCCTGTATTGAAAAGGTATCGATGTCGTGATGCTTAAAATACTGTGCAAGGTATTGAATATTCTTTCCTTCCACATCTTCCATATATAGATTATCAAACACCAAACGAGGTAATCGGGCCTTGTATGAGGCTCGCTTAGCGGCTAGCTCTTCCTTTGACATACGACGGGAAACACGTGCTTTAATCTCATCCATCATCATCATTGTGCTGTCATATCCTCTTTTCATAGTAGCTTCCGCCTTATGGAAATCGAGCACACCTACATCGGAAAGATCGAAACGAACCTGTAGCCCATCTTCTTTAGGCACACTGTAATCGGTCTTTGCCATCACCATTGTTTCAATCTGTTTCAACAAATCCCTCTCATCGTCAGGAAATGGAAGATCGGTAGCAACAACACTTCCCAATATAAACCCCGGATTGAAATTCTCCTTCATCTCCCGCACCGGATAATTGTTGTAGATTCCTCCATCGTACACCAACATACTATCCAATTTAATTGGTTTGAAAACAAAAGGAATCGACATAGAGGCTCGCACAGCATTGCCGAGGTTTCCTCCTCTCAATTCAAGGGCCTTTTTATTATATACATCGGATGCGATACAGAAGAAGGGAACGAACAAGTTATTGAAATTCCCCTCACAATCGGCATTAGCGGCCGCGAATAGTTCAACAAAAGCAATGTTCATCTGCAACGGACTGATAATACTTCCGGCAAAGAAATGGCGTAACGAGCTCTTCAAATCATTCGGGTCTAAGCTGAATACTCCAATCTCCGGAGTTGGTTCCCTACGGTTGAAGAAATAGGCATACTCCTCCGTAACTGTCCCTGTCTGCCACGATTTAAATTCGTCAGACATCATCAATTCGAGCATTTCATCGGGAGTATATCCCATTGCATACAATGCTCCGACAATCGAACCGATGGATGTTCCCGCGATATAATCCACAGGAATATCATTCTCCTCAAGTGCCTTTAAAACTCCAATATGCGCCGCCCCTTTCGCACCACCACCACTCAGTACGATTCCCACCTCCTGAGCTTGCGACAGAGAAGAGACAACAAATAAACATAGCAAAACGATTCCATTCTTCATGATCGGGACATTTAGTATTGCAAATGTACAAATTTAAACGAAGTCTGCTTTTATAATATAACAAAAAAGGCGCCGATTAACAGCGCCTCTAATGTGATAGTTCATGAGTATAGTATTAAAACTCCGCGTTCTTAGGAGTGCGCGCAAAGGGTATAACGTCACGAATGTTAGACATGCCTGTCACAAACAACAGCAGTCGTTCGAAACCAAGTCCGAATCCGGCATGAGGCGCTGTTCCGAAGCGACGTGTATCGAGATACCACCACATATCTTTCATAGGAATGTCGAGTTCTTCGATACGTTTCGACAGTTTATCGAGATCCTCTTCACGTTGCGATCCTCCAATGATTTCACCAATCTTTGGGAAAAGCACATCCATGGCACGTACCGTTTTGCCGTCTTCATTCATTTTCATGTAGAAGGCTTTAATCTCTTTCGGATAGTCGATAAGGATAACTGGTTTCTTGAAATGTTTCTCCACCAAGTAGCGTTCGTGTTCTGATTGGAGATCTGTACCCCAATCAACAGGGAATTCAAACTTCTGTCCCGATGCCTTGAGTATTTCAACTCCTTCGGTATATGTAAGGCGAACAAAGTCGTTATCCACCACAAAACGGAGACGCTCAATTAACTCCTTGTCATACATGGAAGCCAAGAAGTTGATATCGTCCGTACAATTGTCGAGTGCGTAACGAATCAAATACTTTAGGAAATCCTCCGCCAGATCCATATTGTCCACCAATTCATTGAAGGCCACTTCGGGTTCGATCATCCAAAATTCGGCCAAGTGACGGGGAGTGTTCGAATTTTCGGCACGGAAAGTAGGTCCGAAGGTATAAATACTACCCAATGCCATAGCACCAAGCTCTCCTTCTAATTGACCCGACACAGTCAGGTTGGCTTGCTTGCCGAAGAAATCTTCTTTATAA
>JBKEBB010000117.1:0-1510 GCA_047972845.1 Bacteroidales bacterium | reverse complement strand
CATTGGTAATGGTTTGGTTTATATAGGCGATGGAGTCTATCAGATTGGTGGTGAATTGTACATTCTCAATCTGATGAAATATCATACACCCGCAATAAATAGAGATAAAGTTTTCTTTATTTTCATGGATCACAGTGATCGTGTCGTATATATTGATAACATCTTCAAAATTGTAACGAAGGAAAAAGGAGGTGGTATCTTTATTGATGCGTAAAGGAGCCGTGATCATTTTCAGTCCGGTAGCCTCTTTGTTGATCAACGAATCATTGGGAGCTCCAATTCCTCCGACAGTAATGTTTTTCAAGAGCAGGGTATCGGAATCAACGATGATTTGAAGGTTGTTGAATGATATAGGAACCATGTTCTCTTTATCAAATACAGACATCCGAATAGGAGCCTCTTTAGGTTCGTAGCAACTTTCATCGGTGCACGAAACTAAAAATATTCCTATTAATAGTGTGTATATCCAGATACGTACCATAACGCAGTTTTTGTGGGTGTTGGGGATAAGAGTCTGATTTCTTCAAGGAGAATGATCTCTCCACTGAGAACTCAATTAAAGTTCCTCTTCCACCTTATATTTATTACGATCATGCGAACTTCTACTGATCATCTCTCCAAGAAAACCCGCTAAAAACAACTGAGTGCCGAGGATCATTGATACCAAGGCTACATAAAAGTAGGGGCTATCAGTCAATAGTCGATATCCCACTCCGGTTGAAAGCATATACATCTTATGTGCTCCAAGTACGACTACAGCTATAAATCCTACTATAAACATCAGTGTTCCTAAAAGCCCGAAAAAGTGCATGGGTTTTTTCCCAAACATGGAGAAGAACCAGAGGGTAATAAGATCAAGATAACCATTTACAAAACGGTTGAGCCCGAATTTGGTAACACCATATTTTCGTGCCTGATGTTTCACTACCTTCTCTCCGATCTTTGTGAATCCAGCCATTTTAGCCAGATAGGGGATGTAGCGATGCATGTCGCCGTATAGTTCGATGTTTTTTACAACGACGTTTCGGTAGGCTTTTAGTCCGCAGTTGAAGTCGTGAAGACGGATTTTAGTAACAAAGCGGGCAGTGGAATTGAATAGTTTGGTGGGTAGGGTTTTACTCAGTGGATCGTATCTTTTCTGTTTCCATCCGGATACCATGTCGTAACCTTCTTCAGTAATCATTCTGTATAGATCGGGAATTTCATCCGGGCTGTCTTGCATGTCGGCATCCATCGTAATGACAACCTCTCCAACGGCTCTTTCGAAACCATAGTGAAGAGCGGGTGATTTGCCATAGTTGCGTCGAAACATGACACCTCTTACTGCAGGATCATTTGCCGATAGTTGCTTTATAATTTCCCATGAATTATCAGTACTGCCGTCGTTGATAAATATAATCTCATACGAAAAATGGTTTGTATCCATTACCCTTTTAATCCATGCGGTCAATTCAGGTAATGACTCGGCTTCATTGAACAAGGGTACAACAACTGAAATATTTATTTTTGT